>JAGTSD010000071.1 GCA_018262135.1 Pseudomonadota bacterium
GCGAGCGGAGCGCCTTCAATGAAACGCGGCGAAATCTGGGTTGGCAACCTCAATCCCAATCGTGGCGCCGAAATCGGCAAGGTGCGTCCTGTCCTGATCGTCCAGGAAGACCAGTTGACGGATGCCGGCTCGCCTACGCTGGTGGTTTTGCCATTGACAACTCAGATTCGACCAGCCCTGCAACATTTACGAGTGTTGATTCGCGCCCGTGACCGCCTGCGACAGGATTGTCAGGTGATGGTGGATCAACCACGCACTCTGGATCGCAGTCGTTTCGGTGAAGGCCCACTGACCCGCCTGACACCTGAGGAACTGGCTCAGGTCAATCAAGCCTTGCAAGTTCTACTGGGCTTGTACTGAACTGGAACGCCTATGGAAGAACACGTCGGGGCGCTCTGGCATCGCTTCATCACCCGTGCGGCGCGGCGCCACTACCCGGACGCGGCCGTCACTCTGGCCGAAATCGAGAAAACCGCCGGCCTGCTGTTTCGCGCGTTCGGTGGCGATCCCGGCCTGCGGGTCGCGCCCGCAGCGGCGATCCGGCACGGCGCGCGGCGGCGTTGGCTGGCGCGGGTCGCCGGGGTGGGGGAAAAGAGCACGCCCGCCTGCCGGGACCTGGAAACCCTGCAACTGCCTGCGGAACTGGCCCTGTTTCCGCAACGGACATTGAACCGCGATCTCTATCTCTGGCTCATCGCCCTGGCTGCCGCACACGATGAAGTGGATCCCGATGCGCCCTGGTGGGGACAAAACCAGCAGGGCACGCTGATCGCCCTCGACCGTTTCCCCGGCCTGCGCTCCCGCTATCACTGCCTGGCCACCGCCGTTCTGGAATTGCGAATCCCGCCGGAACGGCTGCCCCCGGATGAGGCGGCCCAGGAAAATCTGATCCGGCAAGCCTTGCGCGAGCCCGGCAGCGTTCTGGAGTTACCCGCCGCCCGTCGCCCGCCGCAGCCGGTGCCACTCTGGCTCTACCCTCCCCCGCCCCCCGCCGCCGGCCAGTCCCAGCGCCGGGATGGCGATACAAAATCCGGCGGCGGCGGCAAACCGGCCGAACGCGACCGCCAGCGCCGCTGCGCTGAACGGGTGGACCTGCCGGAGCGCAAAAGTCCCTTCCTGGCCCCATTCCGCGCCGAAAGCCTGCTGTCCTGGGCCGAGTTCGTGCGAGTCAACCGGGCCACCGACGATGAGCCGGAACCCAACGCGGGGCGAGCGGCGGATGATATGGACGTGCTAAGCGTCACCCGCGACGGCTCCAGCACCGCGTCGAGAGTCCGTTTCGATCTCGATCTGCCTTCCGCCAGCGAGGACGATCTGCCGCTGGGGCCGGGGATCAAATGGCCGGAGTGGGATTATCGCAAGCGGATGCTGGTGCCGGATTACTGCTGTGTGCAGGAAATGCTGGCCCGCCGCGCCCAGCCCTGCGAACTGCCGCCGCCGTTGCGCCGCGATGCCCAGCGCCTGCGCCGGCAGTTTGAAATCCTCCGCCCCGGGCGCGGCTGGCGGCGCGCTCAGCCCGACGGCGAAGAACTGGATTTGGACGCCTGCGTGCGTCATACCGCTGATTGCGCCAGCGGCGATGGCCACGAACGGGGACTGTACCGGCAACTGGCGCGGCAGGAACGCGATCTGGCCTGCCTGCTGCTGGCCGATCTGTCGCTGTCCACCGACGCCTGGGTCAACAACAAGGGCCGGGTGATCGAGGTGATCCGCGACAGTCTGTTTCTGTTCGCCGAGGCGCTGGCGGTGACCGGCGACCGCTTCGCCCTGTACGGCTTCTCGTCGCGCAAGCGCCAGCACGTGCGGGTGCATCGGGTGAAAACCTTCGAGGAGCGTTACACGGCGGCGGTGCGCGGGCGGATCAACGCCATCAAGCCCGGTTATTACACCCGGATGGGGACCGCCGTGCGCCACGCCACCCACTTGTTAGGCCGGCAGACCGCCGCCCGCCGGCTGTTGCTGCTGTTGACCGATGGCAAGCCGAACGATCTCGATCAGTACGAGGGGCGGTATGGAATCGAGGATACCCGGATGGCCCTGCTGGAAGCTCGCCGCGAGGGTTTGCACCCGTTCTGCGTGACGATTGACCAGGAAGCGGATGACTATCTGCCGTATTTGTTCGGCAAGGACAGCTTCGTGCTCATCCGCCGTCCTGAAGATCTGCCGCATCAGTTACTGCTGCTGTATACGCGGCTGACGGGATAGCGATGCCTGCTGTTTTTTCAACCTACCACTTTATCAGCGGTAGTTATGAATTTGGCCTAATCGGCATCAACCGCCGTCCAGGGACGGCGGCGATCAATCCTATTTGCAAACGCCTGCATCTTTACCCGCAGGAATTTCGCATTTCTTGGAGGCGCATACGACATCACGCTTGCAAGCCGCGCCCGCAGCCTGCGGTGCTTTACATACAGGCGGCGTCAAAGCCAAAATGCAAACTTCACCATTTTTACAATCCTTATCTTCCTTGCATTGAGTATCGGCAAAAGAAGCTTGCGCAAACAAGGACAGCGATACGATCATTGCCGCTGATAACAAAGACTTCTTAATCATATTCTCCGACCTCCTCGTGGGTAAGGATTGGGAACTACAATGGGCGATCAGCACCCGTACCGGATCATATACTCTAAGGTTACCGACGACAAGGAAATAATTCCCACCCAAAGCTACCCAGATTGTGGAAGAATGGCGTAAGAAGCAGTTTCAAAATTGACTGATGCCTGACAGATTCACCTTTCTCAGTCCGTCCAGCTTTTTTAGGAGCAGAGTTAATGTCCAACGAGGAAAGATTAGCCGAGGCAGTGCGCGCCGCCTGTATCAAAGTGGCGCTGGAGGCTTACGAAGATGGCGGCATTCTCGGTTTGTGCGCCGAAGGCCGCTGGGAATATGCGATTTCGGCGATGCAGCAACTGGATGTAGCAGCGATACTCAGAACGGAATTACCCGAACTGCCTACTACAGCGATGAGTCAGAACTGACCATCATTCCCGTCCAAAACGATTCAGAACCTGCTACATCCCCTCATCATTCAATACGCCGCCATCGAGGGTGGCCATTTCCGGGGTGACCTGATCGAAGCGAAACAACTCGCCGCCATACTGCTTGATGAACTCCCGCGCATCCTCTTCGCGGGCAAAGGATGCCAGAGTCGGTCCCATTGAACCATTGCGGCGACTGAAGCCCACATAAAACGCGGTTTCGGCGTCGATCCAGTGACCTAGTGGTTTAGTCCAGTCGGCCTTGCCCATGTCCTGGACATAGACTGCGAGGATGCGTTTCTCCTGTTCCGGGCGGGTATAAATAGAGAACATCTCCACGGTGTCGCAGAAAAATTCTGGCGAACCCTGATCGTAATGAATCTGCGCCTTCGGTCCCGGATAGTCCAGCAGCAGCATTCCATCCAGGGCACAAAACGTATTTCCGGTGATTTCCCGGGCATTCGGCTTGACCTCTTCGCCACAGCCCGCCAGTAGCAAAACGCCGGCGATCAATACGGTTGCCAGGGACCCCTTGCTGCGCTTCATTTGAACCTCCACACCGCGATGCCCAGCGGGGCAACAATCCACATCACCATCGCACTGCCCAACAGCCAGGGACTCGCCAGGGTCGCCGGCAGAACGGTCGCCAGTCCGTACAGCTTGCGCACTTCCTCGAACCCGAACACGTTGAGAATCCGGAAAATATCCGCCGGATTCAGATACAGCAGCACGGGAAAGAAGCTGAGACTGAACCGCTTCTGGCTCAGCACCAGAATTCCCAGCAACAGCAGGTCGTACACCAGCACATAGAAAAACCACAGACCAATCGCCATTCCGCTGGCGCGCATCCGGTCGCTGGCCATGACTGACACCATCACGGCGATGCTCAGGAACGCCATCCCCAGCAAAATGGCACTCAGCATGAATCCCACGTAGTGATAAAGCGCCGTCGGTCCCAGTTGATACGACAGCAGAACGCCGGCCAGGCCAAATCCCGCCAGCGTGGAAAAGGCCAGCGCCCCCGCCAGTCCCACGAATTTCCCCATCAACAGCTCAAAGTGGGTAATCGGCATGGACAAGAGCAATTCCAGCGAACCGCGCTCGCGTTCGCCGACGATGGCGTCGTAACCCAGAATCAGGGCGATCAGCGGCACCAGATAAATCACCAGGCTGACCAGACTGGCGATGGTGACATCCATACCGCGAAAGCCGACCGTACCCTGCTGCGCTGCGCCGAAATAGGCGATCACCAAGGCGAACACGGTAAAAATCACCGCCACCGCCAATACCCAGCGATTGCGGATGCGATCCCAGAATTCCTTGCTGGCGATCACGCCGATCTGTTTGAATTCGATGTGCGTTCTCATGCGGTCGCGTCGCTATAGCCCAGAAAGACGTCTTCCAGCGAAGGCTCTTTAATGTGCAGGTCCAACACTACACTATCCAGAGCCGCCAGCGCATTGAGCATTGTCATTTTCCGCTCGCGGGGACAGCGCACATGCGCCATCGTCCCGTTGAATTGCACGCTGGCGGCCGGCTGATTCGCCAAGGCTTGCCGCAGCGCCTCTTCCGCGCCGGGCTGCAGGGTCAGTTGAAAATCCAGCGGCAGATTCAATTCCTCGCGCAGTGAATGGACCGTGCCCAGCGCCTGAATCTTGCCGGTGCGCATCAACGCCAGCCGGTCCACCCGCAGTTGAATTTCGGCGAGAATGTGCGAGGTAAGAATGGCGGTCACGCCCTGTTCCCGCAATTCCCGCAGGATTTGATAAAACTCCCGAATCCCCTGCGGGTCAAGGCCATTAGTAGGTTCGTCCAGAAACAACAGGCGCGGGGAACCGAGCAGGGCTTGGGCGAAACCGAGGCGTTGACGCATCCCCTTGGAATAACCGCGCACCCGCCGCCGCGCGGCATTGGCCAGTCCTACTTTTTCCAGCAGGGGCAGACAGGAACGGGGATCGGCATCCTTCAACTTGGCGAAGAACAGCATGACTTCCAGGCCGGACAGATTGTCGTACAGGGCCAAGCTTTCCGGCAGATAACCGATGCCGCGCCGCACCTGCCGAAAGGCTTCGCCGCGCACTGGCTGGCCGTCAATATAAATCTCGCCCCGCGTCACCGGCAGCAGGCCCAGCATCATCTTGAACAGGGTGGTCTTGCCCGCGCCGTTGTGGCCGATCAGCCCGAACAACTCGCCGGCCTGCACCGTCAAATCCACCCCGTCCACCGCATGAGTTTCGCCGAAGTGTTTGACGGCGCCGCGCACTTCAATGACGTTGTATGCCAAGCCAATCACTCCAGTTGGAACGAAAAGGGAGCATCCGGGGGTTATTATCCCTGACGCTGGGACCGCGCAATAACGGAAACTGCCGGGCAATCAGGCGCAAACTCTGCACCGCCGGGCTGTTCAACAGCAGTTTGACCAGCGGATATTTCCAGTTCAGCCGATCCACGACATCGTTGGCTTCATACGGCGTATCGCCAATACCATCGCCATCAGCGTCCCAGCCCACGTAATTGCTCCAGTAATTGCCCTTGCCCTTGCCCCATAGTTCGTTACGGGTGGCAACATAGCGAATCTGGTTATGATTTTGAATAAAGTCGTTATGATCCACGTCGTTGTTAATCGAACCCGCCCACAGATGCACGCCGATCCGGTTCCCCATCACCAGATTGCCCTTCAGGACATTGTATTCGGCGTCGTAGATGAAAAAGCCCTTGCTGTTGCCGACGATGATATTGTTCTCGACCACCGAATCCTGAATGGTGCGCAGCATGATGCCGTGATCGGAATTATCCCAGGTGCGGTTGTTGCGGACGATTTGCCGGCGCACTTCCATCAGCGCCAGTCCGCCGCGATTGCTATAGGCATCATTCTCCTCCCAGATATTGTCGTGGGAGTTCATGTAGTGAGTGCCATAGCGCACGTGGTGCATCTTGTTGCCGCGAAACAGGATTCGGAATGACACGTCTACATAAATGCCATCGCGGACAAAACTGATGTTGTTGCCGATGATTTTGGCGTCATAACAGTTGTAAAGCTGAATGCCGTTGCCGCGTTGCGCGGAGGCGAAATCCCGCTTGCCGGTAATCAGATTATTGGTGACTTCGACCTCATTAGCCTTTTCCAGCCACATCCCGAACAGGGTATAGGCGAAATCGTTGTTGCGGATGATGGCGCGATGCGCCCCCGGTTCCACATAGATGCCGGCATTCTGGGCGGTGAGATCGCCGCCACTGTCGCGGATGATGAAGCCCTCGATCACCACATCCGGCGACTTGACGCGGATCACGTCGCCCTGATTTTCGCCGCTGATGGTGGGACGGTTGACGCCTTGCAGCCGCAGCGGCTTATCAATCACCACATGATCCACGTAATAGCCGCGCTCCACCTTGACGGTGTCGCCCGCTGCCGCCGCTTGCACGGCGGCCTGGAGGGATTCGCCGGGCCGGACGGTCCATTCCGCCGCCGTGGCCCTGTCGAGCCATAGAGCGGCGAGCAGGACCAGCCAGCCCGTTGTTCTCAAAACCTTTTTCATTCAGTTCGCTGCTCAGCTTCCACCCGCCGCCGCCACCTTTCTCCCACCGATCTGGTCAACCGGAATGAAATAACCCTTTGAAGAAATCGGCGTCAGCGGCAGTCCCGCCTTCTCGCGCCGCTTCCGCTCCTTGGACAACGGCGGACAGGCATGAGTGTCGTAATACAGGATCATGCAGTCCATGCACAACATACACTCGCGCTGGTCAATCCAGCCCTGCTGATCAATCGCCAGCGAACCGCAGCCCACCGCACAAGCCTTACAGGTTTGACATTCGGGTTTGCGCTTCAACGCGATCAGGCGCAAGTGCGAGGGAATCGCCAGCCCCGCGCCCAGCGGACAGAGATATTTGCAGAACGGCCGCTCCATGAACATCGCAGCGCCAAACAGCACTACCCAGAACAGGATGAATGGCCAGGAACGGTTCAAAACGCCAACCAGGAACGTCGTCTTGAACGGCTCGACCTCGGCCATTTTTTCCGCCAGCCCCATCGAGAAGAACGACACAACCAGCAACACGAAAAATATCCCGTACTTGACCCATTTCAGCTTGTCGTGCAACGGCTTGGGCAGGAAGAACTGGAAGCGTTTGAGGCCCAGAGCGCGCGAAACCTTGTAGGCTATTTCAGTCAATGCGCCATAAGGACACAGCCAGCCGCAGAACAGTCCCCGCCCCCAGATAAACACGGTGATGATGATGAACCACCAGAAAATAAAGATGAGCGGATCGGACAGGAACAGCTCCCATTTCCACTGATAAATGATTGAGTGGAACCAGGTCAGAATTTGGGTAATGCTCGGCTGCGCCATCGCGTAATAGCCGACAAAGAGAATGCTGGTGATCCAGAAGAAGTATTTGGGATAAGTCACCCAACGCTTGTCTTTCCGATTGGCCCGCCGCACCAGTTTGTCCCGCATCACGTGGGTCACGGTCGCGCCGGCCAGCAACAGAACAAATAAGGTGATTTCAAGCCACTTCGCCTTCCACACCCGCAGCCAGGTCGGATCGGGCTTGATGACTTCGGGGCGGCCGCCTTCCAGATAGCGCGGCGCCAGCCAGTATTCCCGGTCGAAATTGATGAACGTCTTGGCCCCGGTTTCGTTGTCCTGCTTGTTGCCCAGGAACACCAGACTCCAGGGATAAGCGGCGCTGAAACTGGGACTGCGAATGACAAAAATACCGGATTCGCGGAAACGCGGTGCGCCAGCGGCGGCGATGCTGTAGAGATTGAGATAATCGGTGTCGCGGAAGGTGAAGCTGTCCATCTCCTGCGAGACCTGAATGCGGTCGTAAATACCGCCGCG
>JAGTSD010000384.1 GCA_018262135.1 Pseudomonadota bacterium
TTGTCGGTCGGCGTCGCGAAGGCCGCCTTCAGGGCCGGACTCATCGGGAAGTTGAGGTTGACGCCGCGCGGCGGGATGGGGTTGAGGAACCATTGGGTGTACAGCTTTTCCGCCTCGCCGGACTTCATCAGGCCGATCAGCGTCTTGTCCACCAGCGCCTTGAATGGGGCGTCATCCTTGCGCACCATCACCCCGTAGGGTTCGTCGCGCAGCGAGGGACCGACGATGGCGAAATCGCCCGGATTCTTGGCGTTGGCGATCAGGCCGGCGAGTAGGATGTCGTCCATGACGAACGCCGCCGCGCGGCCGCTTTCCACCATCAGGAAGGAGTCGGTGTGGTCTTTGCCGTAGAGGTTCTGGACATTGATGGATTTGCCTTTCTCATTCTCCTTGATCAGTCCGTCGGACGTGGTGCCGGTGGTGGTGACGACCGGCTTGCCGTCGAGGTCGCCGATGTCCTTGATGCCGGAGTCCTTGCGCACCGCCATGCGCACGCTGGTGATGAAGTAGGCGACGCTGAAGCCGACCTGCTGCTGGCGCGCCAGGCTGTTGGTGGTGGAGCCGCATTCGAGGTCAATCGTGCCGTTCTGCATCAGCGGGATGCGGTTCTGCGATGTGACTGCCTGGTACTTGACCTGCAGGTTGGGCATTTTCAGCTTTTTCTTCACCGCATCAACGACCTTGGCGCACAGATCCATCGCATAGCCGACCGGTTTTTGCGTGGCGTCCAGATAGGAGAACGGGACCGATGATTCACGGTGGCCCACCGTGATGGCGCCGGAATCCTTGATCTTCTGCAGCGTGCCCGTCAGCTCGGCATGAGCCGTAGCGGCCAGGCCGGCGGCGGTTAGACACAGGGTGAGGGCGATGAGGGACTTGCGCATGAACAGCCTCCAGTTGTTATCCTGAACCAGGGAAGAATGTGATCGAACCTGCAAAGAATCGCACGGAACCGGGAATGCCGCCTATAGCTCCCGCCGTGGCGCCGGCTGAATCCCGTTCGGCCGGGTTGGGCCATGACTGACATTCTAGTCAATTTGTGATCCATTACACCGATCCCCTGTCCTGGAATGAAATTAAACGGACTGAAGGCTTGCACCTCAATGCTGGTTTCGCGGCTATACTCCGGTTCGGGTTGCAGGGCCTTATCCGAGGCGCAATCCATAGAAAGCGCAAACCACGCTGATTCCACAAGAGATGCTGGTGGCCGCCGTGATGCAAAGTCACCCCGAATAGAGTTGACCGGGGCCAGCCCACCGGTGCGGTATGAACGAACCATGCTGCTTACCCTCAAAGTTGTTCGTTCAATCCAAACCAAAGTGCTCCACATGCTGACCCAGACTCCCAAGACCACCTATCTCAAGGACTACGCGCCGCCTGCCTACCGCATTCCGACCATCGCCCTGCGCTTCGAACTGGGCGAGGATTTCACGATAGTCCATTCCCAGTTGCGCATCGTCCGCGCCGAGGCTACGCCCGCCGGGACGCCGCTGGCGCTGGACGGCCAACATCTGGAACTGATCGCGCTGGAACTGGATGGAATCCCGCTCGATGCCGACCGCTATCGGGTGGAAGCCGACCGGTTGACCCTGCTCGATCCGCCCGCCCAGTTTGATCTTGCCGTCACGACCCGCATCCGGCCCCAAGACAACGCCGCGTTGCAGGGCCTCTACCAGTCCAGCGGCAACTTCTGCACCCAGTGCGAGGCGGAAGGGTTTCGCCAAATCACCTACTTCCTCGACCGGCCCGACGTGATGGCCGTCTTTACCACCACGCTGGTGGCCGACAAGGCCCGCTATCCGGTGCTGTTGTCCAATGGGAATCCGGTTGCCAGCGGTGAGATGGAGGATGGCCGCCACTGGGCGACGTGGCACGATCCATTCCCCAAACCCTCCTATCTGTTCGCCGTGGTGGCCGGTCATTTGCAGCACATCGAAGATCACTTCACCACCCGCTCCGGCCGGAAGGTCACGCTGCGCATCTACGTCGAGCCGGACAACGTCGATCAGTGCGACCATGCGATGTACTCGCTGAAGCAGGCGATGGTCTGGGACGAGAAACGGTTTGGACTGGAATACGACCTGGATCTGTATCAGATCGTGGCGGTCGGCGATTTCAACATGGGTGCCATGGAGAACAAGGGCCTCAACGTCTTCAACACCAAGTACGTGCTGGCCAAGCCGGAAACCGCCACTGATGCCGACTATCAGGGCATCCTCGGCGTGATCGGCCACGAATATTTCCACAACTGGACCGGCAACCGGGTGACCTGCCGCGACTGGTTCCAACTCAGCCTCAAGGAAGGGCTGACCGTGTTCCGCGACCAGGAATTTTCCAGCGACCTCGGCTCGCGCGGCGTCAAGCGCATCGAAGACGTGCGAATGCTGCGCGGCAGCCAGTTCCCGCAGGATGCCGGGCCGATAGCGCATCCGGTGCGACCGGATTCCTACATCGAAATCAATAACTTCTACACGGTCACCGTCTACAACAAGGGTGCGGAGGTGATCCGCATGATGCAAACCCTGCTGGGCCGGGATGGCTTTCGGCGGGGCATGGACCTGTATTTCCAGCGTCACGACGGGCAGGCAGTGACCTGCGATGATTTCGTGGCGGCGATGGCGGACGCCAACGGGGCCGATCTCGGCCAGTTCAAACGCTGGTACCACCAGGCCGGCACGCCGGAACTGACCGTCAGCGACCATTACGATCCCGCCGCCCGCCGCTATACCCTGACGATACGGCAATCCTGCCCGCCGACGCCCGGCCAGCCTCACAAGGAGCCGTTCCACATTCCGCTGGCGCTGGGTCTGCTGGACGCCGAGGGCTGCGATCTGCCGCTCACTTCGTGGATGTGCCGGCGCGGCCAGTCCCGTCGCTGCTGCGCGGCTTTTCCACACCGGTAAAGCTGAACAGCGCCGAGAGCGACGCCGATCTGCGCTTCCGGCTGGCCCACGACCGCGATGATTTCAACCGCTGGGACGCTGGCCAGACCCTGGCGATCCGCGCCATTCTCGCCCTGGTCGAGGAGCGCCGGCAGGGTAGGGCATGGACGCTGCCGGAGTCGTTCGGCGCTGCGTTCGGCCGGGCACTGGCCTCGGGCGCTGATCCGGCGCTATTGGCGCAGGTGTTGACCCTGCCTGGCGAAGGCTATCTCGCCGAACAGATGGTCAAGCCCTGCATGGCCGGGCACGCGAGGGTTACCGCATAGACGCTGCCGCCATTGGCCAGCGGGCGCTTAAAAACGTCTGCCTGGAGTACCTGATGCAACTCGACGACGTGGAGCTACGCACGCTCTGTCTGGAGCAGTTCCATACCGCCGGCAATATGACCGACCAGCTCGGAGCGCTGGCGACGTTGGCGAATGACGACAGCCCGGCGCGGGCCGAGGCGCTGGCGGCGTTCTACGCCCGCTGGCGGCATGAGGCGCTGGTAGTGGACAAGTGGCTGAGCCTGCAAGCCACCTCCCACCTGCCTGGTACGCTGGCCGTCGTGCGGGGGTTGATGGCGCACGAGGCTTTCAATCTCCGCAATCCCAACAAGGCTCGGGCGCTGATCGGCGCGTTCTCCCAGGCCAACCCCTGGCATTTTCACGCCGCCGACGGCAGCGGCTATACTTTTCTGGCCGAGCGGATTCTGGACCTGAACGCTTTCAATCCCCAGATCGCCGCGCGGCTGATGACCGCGTTTACCCGCTGGCGCAAGTACGATCCGGCACGCCAGCAGGGGATGCGCGAACAATTGGAGCGCATCCTCGCCGCGCCGGAGCTGTCGCCGGATGTTTACGAGATCGCTGCCAAGAGCCTGGGCAGAGAAAGCTGAACAGGAAAATTGTTGCGCTGCAAAAAAATGGTTGACACCCTGATTTTCGGGATGCAAAATACGCCTATTGATGTTGCACCGCACAACGTTTTGTTGATTGCCAAACTTTTCATCAGGAGAGCCTGTAAATGTCTACCCCCAATCCTTTCAACCCGTTCGCCAACTTTGACTTCGGCAAATTCGATCTGAGCAAGTTCGA
>JAGTSD010000385.1 GCA_018262135.1 Pseudomonadota bacterium
CAGGCCGGGCAGGCGTGGGTGACCGCCGACAGCGTCTCCATGGTCTACGAGGCGCTGACTTCCGGCGCAGCAGTCGGCATCCTGGATGCGCCGAGAAAACGCGCCAGCCGGATCAGCCGGGGACTCGACCGCTTGGCTACCGACGGTTGGGTAACCTCGTTCGCGGACTGGCGACAGCGCCGACACCTGCCTCGTCCACCCGGCGTTTTCAATGAAGCGGAACGCTGCGCCCGCTGGATCGTCGAGCGATGGTTCGGCTGAGCGTAGTGCAGTTGTTGCCGGCCCTGAACGGCGGCGGCGTAGAGCGCGGGACGCTGGAGGTGGCGCGAGAACTGGTTCGGCGTGGTCATCGCTCGGTGGTGATTTCCGCCGGCGGGCGACTGGTTCCCGACCTAATCAGCGAGGGCAGCGAACATCTCGGGTGGCCGCTGGGCGTCAAATCGCCGCTGACCCTGCGCTGGGTCTGGCCGCTGGGGCGCTGGCTGACGGAACAACGCATTGACATTTTGCACACCCGTTCGCGGTTGCCGGCTTGGATCGGTTGGTTGGCTTGGCGGGGCATGGACCCTGCGACCCGACCGCGTTTTATCACCACCGTCCACGGCTTGTATTCGGTTTCCCGCTACAGCGCCATCATGGCCCACGGCGAGCGGGTGATCGCCGTTTCCGAAACGGTGCGCGACTATCTGCGCCGCCATTATCCCGAATTGCCGGCAGAGCGGATTCAGGTCATTCAGCGCGGCGTGGATCCAGCGGCGTTCCCGTATGGCTACCAACCTTCCGCCGCATGGCTGGCGGACTGGCGCCAGCACTATCCGCAATTGGGGGATGCGCCGGTGTTGACCCTAGCCGGACGGTTGAGCCGGCTCAAGGGCCACGAGGATTTCATCGAGCTCATTGCTCGGTTGCGGGCGCGCGGCTGGCCGGTGCGAGGGTTGATCGTCGGCGGGGTCGAACCACGCCGGCAACGCTACGCTGACCAACTCCGGCAAAAAGTGCGGTCGCTCGGCCTGGGGGAGGTGATCCTGTTGACTGGCCACCGTAACGATATGCGCGAAATTTACGCCATCTCGACCCTGGTGCTGTCGCTGTCAGCCCAGCCGGAATCGTTCGGGCGCACGGTGCTGGAGGCGCTGAGCCTGGGGACGCCCGTGGTCGGCTACGACCATGGTGGCGTCGGCGAGATTCTGGCCCGGCTCTATCCTGCCGGCCTGACGCCGGTGGGTGATCTGGATGCACTGACAACACGGGTGAGCGAACTGCTGGCCGTTGCCCCACCCGTGCCGCCGGAGCCGGTTTTCCCCTTGCAGCGGATGCTGGATGAAACACTGGCGCTGTATGAGTCCCTGGGTCAAGCGCTCAGGAGCTTCACATGAAACTCCCACCGTCGGGACGAACGCTGATCGTGCAGCCGTTGCCCGGCATCGGCGATATGGTCTGGCATCTGCCGCATATTCATGCCATCGCCGCGACCACTACCGCAGGGCGGGTGGACCTTTTGACCAAGCCGCGCTCCCAAGCGGATCGGTTGCTGCGCGCCGATTCCTGCGTTGGGCGAGTCCTGTGGCTGGAGCGCCAAGCTGGTCGCCACGCCGGTCTGCGCGGTCTGCTGCGGCTGGCGGCCTTGTTGAGGCAGGAACGGTATCAGCGCGCGTGGTTTCTGCACGGCAGCGCTCGCTACGTTCTCGCGGCGCGGCTGGCCGGCATCCCGGAGCGGATCGGCTATGGGATTGGCCTGCAATCGCTCTTGCTGAACGTACCGGTACGGCTGCCCCATCCTCTGCGCCACGCGACGCATCCCATCCTTCGGGCGGATGCCTTGCTGGATATCCTGGCTATTCCCCGCCCGGAAGCCGAGCCACGCCTGGTGGTAGACCCCAGTGCGGAGCAGGCGGTGGTTGCCCGGTTCGCGGCGTGGCCCGCGCCGTGGATCGCCTTGGGCATCGGCAGCAGCGAGCCTTGGAAGCAGTGGGGTGCGGCGCGATTTACGGAACTGGCGCTGGCGCTGCATGGCCGGCCGGCAGGGTCTATCTTTATCGTCGGCGGGCCGGCGGAACGGGTATTGGCCGATGATATTCTGGCGGGCGTTCAGGCCCAAGGCAGCGCGGCGGCGGATGCGGTAGCCTTGCCGTTGGAACAGACGGCCGCGCTGCTCGCTCATTGCCGCATTTATGTTGGCAATGATACGGGGGTGCTGAACATGGCGGCGGCATTACAGACGCCGGCTGTCGGCCTGTTCGGTGGTTCGGCGCCGCTGACCCATTCCCGCTTCATCCACGTGATCATGCCGCCACCCGGCGAACAGGGTATGACGGCAATCACGATTCCCCACGTTCTTGAAGCCCTCGCGCGGCTCAATCAGCCCGATGAAGCTTGCCACGCTCCATAACAATATTCAGGAAGCCTTTTTCCGGCAGGGCTGGCTGTTGCCAGCGGTGTTGCCGCTGACCCAGCTCGGCGGACGCGCTCTGTTCAACAGTATTGCCGGTATTTATGCTTTGTGGGGACTGCTCAGCCTCTGGAGTCGCCGCAAGCGGTTGGATCGCACCACCACGCTGCTGTACCTGATCCTGCTGGGCGTATTTCTGGTGGGAATCCCCGGGTCCCTTGATCCCCAAGGAGCGCTCAGGAGCTGGGGAGCCTTTTTCATGCAAAGCATCAGCTTGGTGTTGATGCAGGCCGCGTTGCGGGAATCTCCCATCCATCCCGACCGCTTGCTGGATGCGATGGCGCTGTTTGGTGGGATCACCCTGGCTGGACTGGTTCTACTGCTCCCCTATTACGCTTTCGGCTGGTCCGGTCAACCCTTCGACCCCAGCATCCAACTCCAGGAAGAC
>JAGTSD010000386.1 GCA_018262135.1 Pseudomonadota bacterium
GTGAGGACAGCGGCCACCACGTGGCGACCGGCATCCATGGCATCGGTGCGGCAATAGCCATCGCGGTAAAAACCCGTCATGGGATGGGTGGAGTGAACTTGAAGTGGGGTTCCAAGCACATTTTCAGCCTGCGGATCATCCATCATTCAGTCATCTCCTATTCAGATACACAAGGTGATCGATCCAGCGGGGAGACTGCCGAGGCCGCGCTGACCGGTTCAAGCGAACCGGGCGATGAGCGTCTCGATTTCCGCCTCCAGCTCGGCACGGGCTTGCAGTCCGTGAATCCAGCGCTCGGGCGGCGCCCGGGCGGCCGCCGAGGCCCAGCCGCCGCAGGGCGGCCGGCACTTGTTCCTTGAACGGAAAAAAGCCCCGGGTGGCCAAGGGCCACAGGGCGTCGTCCCACGCCCGGCGCGGGACGGTTAGGGTGATGCCGGCGCGGGCGAGCGGGGCGCGCAGGCCCGCGAGCCATTCGGCGGTCGGGCCGACCGGCGCGTAAGCCGTCGCGATCCGCGCGACCCCGGCCGCGCGCGCCCAGTCGATCACCGCCGCCGCGCCGACCCCGGCCGGCCAATGCACGGTCGGACACCCCAGCGCGGCGCGCAGCCGCGCGAGCGCGTCATCGACCGCGCCTCGGGAGAACGCAGCCGGCAGCGGTCCCGCCGGCAGGGGCGAGCGCGCGGATTCCGTCGTCACCCCGGCGACGGCCCGAAGGGAGTCGGCGGGCCACTCGAGGCTGAGCGGATCGCAGTCTTCTTCGGTGATCAACCCACCCAACGGCGCGCCGCGCTCGAGCGTCTCGGCGGCCGGTACCGGCCGCGGCGGATCGAGGGGCGCCTCCCGCAAGGGCTGAGCCGCGGTCGCGAGCCCGGTCACGGCCGGAAAGCGCCCGGCGGTGAACCGGGCGATGTTGTCGGCGCGCGCCAGATAGATTTTGCCGGGCGTCTGGAGCCCGCCGACCCAGCGCCAGGACAGGGTGTTGGACGCGGGATCGCCGTCCAGCAGGTGGCGCAGGAAGAAGTCCGCGCCCAACGCCCACGGCAGTTCCAGCGTGAAGATCCAGAGGCTGGCGAACCACAGGCGCGCGTGGTTGTGCAAATAGCCAAAGTCGAGGAGCTCGCGCGCCCAGGCATCGAAGCACGCCAGGCCGGTGTGCCCGGTGGTGGCCTGTTCCCAGCGGGCGCGCAGGTCCGGCTCCCGCTCCAGCGCGTCGAGTCCGGCGGCGACGGCCGCGCGGTAGCGGGTCCAGACGGTCGGACGCTGCTCCAGCCACCCCTTCCAATAGGTGCGCCAAACCACCTCCTGGATGAATTTTTCCGCCGCGAGATCATCGTGGCGCGCCAGAGCCGCCGCGACCACCTCGTCCTCGCGCACCAGCCGATGCCGGATCCAGGGCGAGAGCGCCGAAACGTTCGCGCGGTGGCCCGGCCCCCCGTCGAAGTTGCGCCGCTCGGCGTAGCGGCGGCCGGCCTCGGGCAAGAAAGCCGCCCACCGCGCCAGACCGGCGGCGCGGCACGGCGTGAAGGTCAGGGCGGGGTCGGGCGGGATCATGCAGGTGAGTCGTCCTGCCGGCAAGGCGCGGGGCGGACCGCCCGCTTCATGCGCTCGAACGTTCGCGCTCGTCCCGCGCCACGGCTTCCCGCCGGCGTCGGAAGGCCTCCTCGCAGGCTTCGAGAACCCGGATTTTCAGGGGCGCGGGCAAGCGCTCGAAGGACGGGGTCGAGGCGAACGGGTCGCCCGGCCGGTCGGGCTCCACATAGGCCGCGACGGCTTGCGTGCCGAGGAGCGCGCTCGCTCGGAACGTCGCGATCTGCTCGTGGCTGGGGAGTGGTGATGGATCGGTGATCATGGTGGCCTCCGCGGGCGTCATGCACTCCGTTTCGAGCGCTCTGACTATGACCGCGCCGTCCATGTTTTGATCGCGCCACTTCAGGACCGCGCCTGATACTGAACGCCATCAAAGGTATCACAGTCCGAACGATGAACGGGTAGGGGCCATCGCCCCCGCCAGGTCATGCTCACCCAGCCGGGCGCGGATCGAGGCGAAGCCGCCGTTGTGGGCGAGCGAAACCTCGCCGCTGAAGACCAGGCCTTCCGCCGTCACGGTCACCTGGCTGGCCGACGACACCCCGCCCATGCCAAGCCATGGCGCCACGTTGACCTGGCGTCACCCATGGGCCCACTCTTATCTTTAATTCCCCACCACCGATGCCGTCGCCATCAGTTCGTCGAACAAGGCCATCGAGGCTTGTCCTGAACAGTTGAAAGGATTGAGTACCGGCAGCGTGGCGTACTTGAGCAGCAATGAGGGATTGATCGTCGCCACGCTGACATGGCCCATGGTCCAGCTACCAAAACGGCGCTCGGCGATTTCCTCGAAACAGAGGATCCGGACGTTGACGTGGCGGTCATCGCGCACGATGGTGTTATACAACTCGCACACCTCGTCCCTCCCGCCTTCGAGCACCTGCATGAACAGATCTTCGCTGTAGCACAGCATGCCGGTGATGCCGAGCTTGGGGTTGTGTGCGCGCGACTGAGCGAGGATGGAATCCACTACAGTGGAGGTCAGGGGCGCCGCCGGGCGACTGGCATAGAGCAAACGTACGAGCATGGTAGTCTCAGTTCTTCAGGTTGATTGAGGAAAGGAATTAGCGGCGCCGCGCTGCGTCCTTGAAAGGATAGGAATTTCAACCGCGTGAGCGAAGTATTCCTGATGGATGAAGTCCGGTCAATGCCCGTTTTTCCGCACTGCCCGCGTAGTAACCGTTCAGTCACCCTACTGGGGTAAAGGGGCAAGGATCAGTCCGGCGCGCCGGTCGACGCGA
>JAGTSD010000387.1 GCA_018262135.1 Pseudomonadota bacterium
GTCGATCTGACCATAATCGTGCGCCAGTATATTCCGTTGGCCGATGATATTGCGCCATGGAATTTCAGGATGCTGGTCCTGGAACGCTGCCGAGACTTGTCGGGCCGCCTCGCCAACGATTTCCAGACCGCGTTCGATAGCGAGCCGCACGGCAAGATTACGATGCCAATCATTCTCCGTTGTGTTCGCCAGGATGGTGACGCAATGCTTGGCGTATTCCAGCATGTCCCACAGATAAGCGGCATCACGTTCTTCAGGCGTCATACACCCGCTCCAAATCTCTCAAGATCGCGCGGCGCCGGTAAGGGTTGTTCAACACGCTGGACGTGACCAGATCGACCGGGCGATCCAGCAACGTGGACAACTCGTCCCGCATCTCCACCATTTCAAACAGGCCTATATTGGTGTTTTCCTCAAACTCCACCAGGAAATCCACGTCGCTGTCTGGCCGAAAGTCCTCGCGCGTGGCGGAACCAAATACCGACAGTGATTTGATTCTGCGCCGCTGGCAGAGGTTGGCAATCTTGTCGCGGGGCAGATTGAGGCTGGGATGAATCATAAAACCGTCCTTCCAGGTTCATGGTTCGAGATTCCGGTTGAGAAGGATGAAATGCCGGTATCATAGCGCGCTTCCCGGTCCTTCCACTGGAGCAACATGGTCTCATGCGGGTGATCACTTTCAACGCCAACGGCATCCGTGCCGCCGCCCGCAAGGGCTTTTTTGAATGGCTGGCCGAACAGAACGCCAACGTGGTCTGCATTCAGGAAACCAAGGCCCAGGAGCACCAGTTGCCGTCCGAGGTTTATCATCCATCCGGTTACCACTGTTATTACCACGACGCCGAGCGCAAGGGTTACAGTGGGGTGGCGCTATACGCTCGCCGCGAACCCGATGAGGTGCGAACCGGATTGGGCTGGCCGGAATGCGATACCGAAGGCCGCTGGCTGGAAGCGCGGTTTGGGAGCCTGAGCGTAGTCTCGCTGTATCTGCCGTCCGGCTCCTCCAGCCCGGAACGGCAGGCGGTGAAGTTCGACTTCATGTCGCGGCTGACGGAGCCGCTGCGGGCGATGCAGGCCAGTGGCCGTCAATACATTCTGTGCGGCGACTGGAATATCGCTCACCAGAAGATTGATTTGAAAAACTGGCGGGCCAATCAGAACTATTCCGGATTTCTGCCCGAGGAGCGGGCCTGGATGGATGAACTGTTCGGGCCGCTGGGCTGGGTAGACGCCTTTCGGGTGGTGAATCCCAATCCCGATCAATACACTTGGTGGTCACATCGGGGCCGAGCGTGGGAGAAAAATGTCGGCTGGCGCATTGACTATCAGGTCGTCACGCCTGGCCTGACGAACAAGGTGCGCGCCGCCGCCATTTACCGCGACCAGCGTTTTTCCGATCACGCGCCGCTGACGATGGACTACGACCATGCCTTCTGATTCCCCCCGCCGTTCGGGCCGTGACATCCTGCGCATCTTCATGAGCGGCCGGATGCTGACCGCCCTCCTGATGGGCTTTTCCTCCGGCCTGCCGCTGCTGCTGGCGACCGGGTCGGTATTGCAGGCCTGGCTGAAAGAGGCGGGGGTTGATCTCGGCACCATCGGCCTGTTCGCGCTGGTGGGGTTGCCGTACACGCTGAAATTTCTGTGGGCGCCGCTGCTGGACCGCTTCGCGCCGATTGCCCGCATGGGCCGGCGGCGCGGCTGGCTGTTGCTGATTCAACTCACGCTGATCGTAGCGATTGCCGGATTGGGCCTGGCCGATCCCGCGCTGAGCCTGCCGGGGGTCACGCTGGCGGCGTTTCTGGTGGCATTCTTCTCCGCCTCGCAGGACATCGTGATCGATGCCTACCGGCGCGAGTCGCTGGCCGACGACGAGCAGGGCCTGGGCGCGTCGCTGTACGTCAACGGCTACCGAATCGGGCTGCTGCTGTCCTCCGGCGGCGGACTGATTCTGGCCGATTTCATTCCGTTTCAGGCCGTGTACGCGGTGATGGCGGCGGCGATGCTGCCGGGGCTGATCACGACCCTGTTCTGCGTCGAACCCGCCGTGCCGATGGGGACGCCACGCACCCTGCGCGACGCCGTAGTGCAACCGTTCGTGGAGTACTTCTCGCGCCAGGATGCAGTGCTGATTCTGCTGTTCGTGCTGCTCTACAAGGTCGGCGAGATGATGGCCAGCCAGATGACCACGCCGTTCTATCTGGAACTCGGGTTCAGCAAGACCGAAATCGGCACCATCGTCAAACTGTTCGGGTTCTGGGCGACAGTAATCGGCGGCCTGCTCGGCGGGGTGCTGATGCTGCGGCTGGGCATGTACCGCTCGCTGTGGCTGTTTGGCGTGTTGCAGGCGATCGGGTTGCTCGGCTTCGTCATTCTGGCCCGGCTCGGCCACAGCCTGCCGGGGCTGGCGTTGGCCATCACCAGCGAGAACCTGTTCAGCGGCATGGCGACCACCGCCTACGTGGCGTTCATGGCGACCCTGACCAACAAGAAATTCACCGCTACCCAATACGCCCTGCTCAGCAGCCTGATGGGCATTCCCCGGGTGATCGTCAACACCCCGACCGGCTATCTGGCCGAGTGGCTGGGCTGGGAAGGCTTTTTCCTGTTCTGCATGGCAGCCACCGTACCGGGTCTGTGGTTGCTGACCCGGTTCCGGGCGTGGATGGAAACGGAACTGAACTAAGGGAATTATCCACGGAAGACACAGAAGACACGGAAGTACGAGTAGTACTTCAACCGACCTGAGTTGACTTCAAGTATGGGTAATATGAGTAGGATGCGGTGAGCTTGCGAACCGCATCAATCGCGACCGATG
>JAGTSD010000072.1 GCA_018262135.1 Pseudomonadota bacterium
ATCATTCAACCCCGCGGCAGCGCCGTTTCTTCCGCACAGGGTTCCCGCCCCACGAAAACCGATGTTGAGGCGTCATGATCGACCCTGATGCTCTCAACGTCTGGAGCGAGCAACGTCTGGTCGGCTATCTGTGGCGTAATTTATTGGGTCAGATCGGGTTTCGCTACGACGCCGAGTGGATTGCCGCTGGTGGTTTTGCCATCTCGCGCACTCTGCCCTTGGACGCCGGCGATGCGGCAGCGGAGGAGGGCGTCGCCCATCGCTTCTTCGCCAACCTGCTGCCTGAGGGTGGCGTCCGGGAGCGCATCGTCCGCGATCTCCGGATTCCGAACACGGATTTTGATCTCCTGCGCGCTATCGGCGGCGAGTGCGCTGGCGCGCTGTCCATTTTGCCCGTCGAACGGCAGCCGTCGGGGGAACGCCATTACCATCCACTCACCGATGCGGATTTGGCCAACCTGGCGGCTAGGCGCGGCCAGATCTACACCGCGTGGCCTGCCGACGAGCGTCCCCGGCTATCCCTGGCCGGCGCTCAGGATAAATGTCCTGTCCTGTTCCAGAACGAGAGCTATTTCCTGCCCCAGGGAGAAGCGCCTTCCAGCCACATTCTGAAATTCGAGCTGGCGGACTATCGTCATCTGCCTGCTTATGAAACCTTCACTACTCATCTCGCCCGGACGGCTGGCTTACCGGTGGTGGATATCGAGTTGCGGTCGATCAGGCGAATCCGTTATGCGTTGATTGCCCGTTATGATCGCGTGCGGGATGACCGGGGTGAAGTGCAACGATGGCATCAGGAAGATTTCTGCCAGGCCATGGGATACGGGCATGAGAAAAAATATCAAAACGACGGTGGGCCGTCCTTTGCTCAGTGCTACCAATTGGTGCGAGATGCTTCCAGCGAACCGGCGATTGATGCGCAATATCTATTGCGCTGGCAAATTTTCAATGTGCTGGTGGGTAATTCGGATGGCCACGCCAAAAATCTTTCGCTGCTGCATCTGCCCAACGGAACGATCCGTCTGGCGCCTTTCTATGATCTGGTCTGTACCCGCGCGATCGAACGTATCGACTCTCATCTCGCTTTTGATGTCGGCGGCGAGCGAAACCCCAGCCTGATCGCCAGATTGCATTGGGAAGCGTTCGCCAGACAATGTGATATCAAGCCGCGATTTCTGATCAATCTGGTTGAAGTGATGGCGATCCAGTTACTACAGGCGGTGGTTTTATCGAGAGCGATCTTTGAAGAGCGATTTGGCGCCTATCCGGCGTTGCAGCGCATCGAACAGATCGTGATTAAACAGTGCGAGCGCGTCATCAAACGATGATGGAAAACCTGGCCAGGAGCGGTTTACAGGGCGATTCCATAATTCATGATTATGAGAATAATCTTGAATTTTACCTCGGTAAATCCCTGTAATATACGTATTATGTAATCATTTTATCTGTTATCATCGCTTCATCACCCATAATCACGGAGCTTCACCGATCCCATGGCTCGTTCCGGAATTCGTTACGAAGAAGTCCAGGATGCCGCTGAAACCCTGCTTGGGCGCGGCCTCAATCCCACCATCCAGCGCGTGCGCGAACTGCTCGGTACCGGCAGCAACACCACCATCAGCGAGCATCTGAAAAGCTGGCAACAACAACTCGCCGAAGCGCCCAAAGTCATTTTGCCGCCCGCCATTCCCGAAGCCGTCGCTGCCGCGCTGGACGCCTTCTGGAAACTCGCCGTGCAACACGCTGAAGCAGCATTCGAGGAACAGCGCGTGATCGCCGCGCAAGCCGTCGCCGGCGCCGAACAGGCTCGGGACGCCGCCATCGCCGAACAGCAGCAGTTACGCAACGAAGCCGACGATCAACGCCGTCGCCTCGAAGCCGCCCAAACGGTCAACCGCGAACTCACCGACCGGCTGTTGGTGGAACAGGAACGTCGCGCTGCCGCCGAATCCACCATTCAGGCCGCCGAACAGCGCGTTCAAGCCGCTACGGAAACCATCGCCCAAATCCGCGCCGAAACCGCCGCCCGCATTGCCCAGCTTGAAACCACTTTGCACCAAACCCGGGCGGACATGGATCAACAACTGGCTGAAGCCCGGCAGCGGTTTGAAACCGAACGCCAGCGTGGCGAAGCCAGCGAGGCGCGATGGCTGGCCATGCTCGATCAACTGCGCACCGAACAGACAGCGGAACGTCAGACCTTCGCAACCGAGCGCCAGGACTGGAAAAATCAGGAAATCGCCTGGCGGGAGCAACGGGACATCCAGCACCGTGAAACTGCCGAACTGCGGGCCACCCTGGCTGTAGCCGAGGAACGCCAGCGCACTTTAGTCAATGAAATCGAACAGTTACGCCCTCTGCTTCAACTCGCGGAAACGCGCTATCTCGATGCCATCCGCGATGCGGAAGCCCTGCGCGGCGAATTGAAAGCGGCGTTGGCGGATCAGCAACACTTGCAACGCCAGTTGGAAGCTCGGCCTCCTCTCCCCTCCAACCCGGTTCAAACCCAGGCGCCGGATTCACAGTGATGGCCTCTTCTGTTTGCCAGCGGGGATAGCTGCTAACATTTCACCGCCTTACCCCACGAAGGAACAAACAACCATGAAAACCCGATTCTGGAAGAACCTGTTGGCGACAACGCTGCTGTTGACCGGCATCGGCATCGCCCAGGCCGCCGACCCCATTAAAATTGGTTCTTTTTTGATCGTGACCGGCCCGGCCTCGTTCCTGGGCGATCCCGAGTTGAAAACCCTGCAAATGGTCGTCGAGGACATTAACGCCAAGGGCGGCGTCAATGGTCGCAAGATCGAGCTGATCCACTACGATACCGGTGGCAACGCCAAGGATGCGGTCAATTTCGTCAAGCGCCTGATCAAAAAGGATAACGTAGACCTGCTCATCGGCGGCACCAGCTCCGGCGACACCCTGGCGGTCATCCCCGATGTAGAAAAGGAAGGGATCCCGTTCATTTCACTGGCCGCCGCCGTCGAAATCACCGAACCGACCAAAAAATGGGTGTTCAAGGTCGCGCCCACCGACCGCATGGCCGTCGCCAGGGTTCTGGAAGACTTGCGCAAGCGCGGCTTGACCAAGGTAGCCCTGATCACCGGCGATGGCGGTTTTGATAAATCGGGCCGCGAGCAAGTCCTCAAACTGGCTCCTCAATACGGTATTACCCTGGTCGCCGACGAGTCCTATGGCAACAAGGACACCGACATGACGGCCCAGTTGACCAAGATTCGCGGCACCAACGCGCAAGCGATCTTCAACTTCGGCTTCGGTCAGGCCCCGGCCATCGTCACCAAAAACATCAAGCAACTGGGCATCACCCTCCCCCTCTACCACTCGCACGGCGTCGCCTCCAGGACCTTCATCGAGTTGGCCGGCGAAGCGGCGGAAGGCGCCCGTCTGCCGGCAGCGGCGCTGGTCGTCGCCGAGCAACTGCCTGACAGCGATCCTCATAAACCGGTGCTGCTCGCTTACAAAAAACAGTACGAAGCCAAGCACGGTCCGGTATCCACCTTCGGCGGCCACGGTTACGACAGTCTGATGATCGCCAAGGCCGCGCTGGAACGGGCCGGTGGCCCGGACAAGGCCAAGGTACGCGACGAGATCGAGAAAACCCAGGGCTTCATTGGCACCGCCGGCATATTCAACATCAGTCCCCAGGATCACATGGGCCTGGGTTCGGATGCCTTCAAGCTGGTGGAAATCCGCAATGGCGCCTGGAAAATCATCGAATAACCCACATTCCGTTACACTTTAAAGCCCACCCATCCGGCGGCGGGTTCCTCCCCAGCGACCCGCCAGCCCCGATCAGCATGAACGAGGTCCGCACCATCCATGAATGCCGTGGTTCAAGCCCAGGCTGAAAGCCGCTATCTCCTCTCCGGCAACGAAGCGGTTGCCCGCGCCGCCTGGGAAGCCGGCGTCCGGGTCGCCGCCGCCTATCCCGGCACGCCCGCGACCGAAATCCTGGAAAACATTGCCCTCTACCCCGACATCTACTCCGAATGGTCGGTCAATGAGAAGGTGGCGGTGGAAGTCGCCATCGGCGCTTCGCTGGCGGGATCGCGTTCGCTGGCGGCCATGAAGCACGTCGGCATGAACGTCGCCTCGGATGCGTTCATGACCCAGTCGCTGGCCGGCGTGGTCGGTGGGCTGGTCATCGTGGTGGCCGACGACGTGGGGCTGTCCTCGTCGCAGAACGAGCAGGATTCCCGCTACTGGGGCCGCTTCGGCCACCTGCCGATCCTGGAGCCGGCGGATTCCCAGGAAGCCTACGAAATGGTCAAACGAGCCTTCGACCTCTCCGAGGAATACGAAGTCCCGGTCATCGTCCGCATGACCACCCGCGTTTGCCACGTCAAGGCCATGGTCACGGTCGAAGGCGAGCGGATCGAGCACCATGCCGCCGGCTTTCAGAAAAATCCCCAGCGTTGGGTAATGACTCCCGCCAACGCCAAGCCGCGCCTGCCGTTGATGCACGAGCGCGACCGCAAATTCCGCGAACTGAGCGAAACCATTGACCTCAACGTCGCATTCACCGGCAGCGACCGGCGCATCGGCTTTATCACCTCCGGCCCCGCGTTCATGCACGTCCGCGAGACCTTCCCCAACGCCCCGGTGCTCAAACTCGGCTTCAGTTGCCCGCCGCCGCTGGACAAGATTCGCGCCTTCGCCGGCCAGGTGGATACCCTGGTGGTAGTCGAGGAAACCGAACCACTGCTGGAAACCGAAATTCGCGCCGCCGGATTGGACGTGCGCGGCAAGGACATTCTGCCGCGCTTCGGCGAACTGGCGCCCAACGTACTCCGTCCAGCCATCAAGCCCCTGCTGGGCGAATCTTACGAAGTCCCGAAACGCTCCCAGGCCAGCGTTTTCCCGCGCCCGCCGACCATGTGCGCGTCCTGCCCGCATCTCGGCCCCTACTTCGCCCTCTCCCACATCCGCAACCTCAATATCATCGGCGACATCGGTTGCTACACCCTTGGCGCGGGCCATCCCTGGAATGCGCTCGATACCTGCACCTGCATGGGCGCATCGCTGAGCATGGCCCACGGCATGGACAAGGGGCGCGGCGAATCCGACCAGAAGAAGCACATCGTCGCGGTGATTGGCGACTCCACCTTCCTGCACATGGGCATGCAGGGACTACTCAACATGGTCTACAACCGGGGCAACGTCACCGTGCTGCTGCTGGACAACCGCTCGGTCGGCATGACCGGCGGCCAGGAGAATCCCGGCACCGGCGAGGATTTGCACGGCCTCCCTGCCCCGCGCGTGGATTTCGCCAAGCTGGTTGAGGCGCTGGGCGTCCGCCCCGAACGCATCCGCATGGTAGATCCCTACGAACTGCCGAACGTCGTCAAGCTAGTGCGCGAAGAGACCAAGATGGAGGAGCCGTCGGTGATCATCACCAACCGCCCCTGCTCGCTCACCGACCGCTTCGAGCACCTCCGTCCCTATGAAGTGATTGACGACCAATGCACCGGTTGCGGCAACTGCATTGATCTCGGTTGTCCGGCCATCTTTGTCTCCCGCCGCGAGACCGTGACTGCCAAGAGCGGCAAGAGCAAGGAACTGGTGTTTGCCCGCATTGACGCCAATGCCTGCACCGGCTGTCACATGTGCGTCGAGACCTGCGCCCCCGAGGCCATCGTCCAACAGCAACCGCAAAACCGCGTTATTCGGATTCAGCCCCATGCTTGACCGCATCACCAACATCCTCGTCGTCGGCATCGGCGGTCAGGGCGTCATGACCGCCGCCGAAATGCTGGCCCGCACCGCCCTGAGTCAGGGCTACGATGTCAAAAAGACCGAAGTCGCCGGCATGGCCCAGCGCGGCGGCGTGGTCTCTTCCCACGTCCGTTTCGGTCCCAGGGTCTACTCCCCGCAAATCGATGCCGGCGAGGCCGATTTGCTGATCGGCTTCGAGGCCGCCGAAGCCTTGCGCTGGCTGCCGTATCTGCGCCCGACTGGCGTGGCCATGGTCAACACCCTGCGCATCGCCCCGCCAGTGGTATCGGTCGGCCTGTACGACTACCCCCTCGACCCCATCGGCGAACTGGCGGCGACGGGGATCGAAGTTCACGCCTTCGATGCCGGCGCCATCGCCGAGCAACTGGGCAATCTCAAGCTGGTAAACACCATCATGCTGGGCGCGATCAGCGACTACCTGCCCTTCCCCGCTGAGGTGCTCCGGGAATCCATCGTCGAAGGCTTTCGTGCCTACAAGCCCAAATTGGCGGATGTGAACGCCCAGGCTTTCGACGCCGGCCGGGAAGCAGGTCACGTCAAGGCGGTTTCGCGCCAAACAGCGGCTTGATCGTCCATAATGAGCGCGGGGATCAACCCCGCATTTGCCCCCGCTAAACATAAAACATCACCCCGAGGAAGAAGATCAACATGAAAACGTTGTGGAAAACCACACTGGCGGCCACGCTGTTGCTCGCCGGCATCAACCTCGCCAGCGCCGCTGAACCGATCAAGATCGGCTCGTTCCTGACCGTAACCGGCCCCGCTTCGTTCCTGGGCGATCCCGAACTGAAAACCTTGCAGATGTACGTTGAGGACATCAACGCCAAAGGCGGCGTCAAGGGCCGGAAACTCGAATTGATCCACTACGATACCGGCGGCAACGCCAAGGACGCAGTCAACTTCGTCAAGCGCCTGATCAAAAACGATAAAGTGGATCTCATCGTCGGCGGCACCACCACCGGCGACAGCATGGCAGTTATCCCGGACGTGGAAAAGGAAGGCATTCCGTTCATTTCGCTGGCGGGCGGGGTAGAAATTGTCGAACCGGTCAAGAAATGGGTGTTCAAGACCCCTCATACGGATCGCATGGCCGTCGCCAAAATCTACGAGGATTTGCGCAAGCGCGGCCTGACCAAGGTGGCGCTGATCACTGGCGATGGCGGCTTCGACAAATCCGGCCACGAGCAGTTGCTCAAACTGGCGCCCCAGTTTGGCATGACCCTCGTCGCCGATGAGTTCTACGGCAACAAGGACAGCGACATGACCGCCCAGTTGACCAAGATTCGCGCCACGGACGCCCAAGCGATCATCAACTTCGGCTTCGGCCAGGCCCCGGCCATCGTCACCAAGAACATCAAGCAGCTTGGCATCACCCTGCCCCTCTACCAGTCCCATGGCGTGGCCTCGAAAACCTTTATTGACCTGGCCGGCGAGGCTGCGGAAGGGGTGCGTCTGCCGGCAGCGGCCTTGGTGATCGCCGAGCAACTGACCGACGCCGATCCTCAGAAACCGGTGCTGTTAGCCTACAAAAACAAGTACGAGGCCAAGCACGGTCCGGTTTCTACCTTTGGCGGTCATGCTTACGACGGCCTGATGATCGCGGTAGGCGCACTCCAGCGGGCCGGCAGCGCCGATAAAGCCAAGGTTCGCGACGAAATCGAGAAAACCAAAGGGTTCATCGGCACCGCCGGCGTGTTCAACATGAGTCCGGAAGATCACATGGGCCTCACGCTGGACGCCTTTAAGATGGTAGAAGTACGTAAGGGCGCCTGGAAAATTCTCGAGTAGGAGTTGGTAATCGGTGGACAGTGGACAGTGGACAGTGGACAGAGATCGCCACTAACCACTGATCACTGACCACCGTCCACTGTCCACTTCATCGTCCATGTTCGAACAGCTCTTCCAATTCCTCGTCACCGGCATCACCGTCGGCTCCCTGTACGCCCTGGTGGGTCTGGGCTTCGCCCTGATCTATAACGCTTCCGACGTCGTGAACT
>JAGTSD010000388.1 GCA_018262135.1 Pseudomonadota bacterium
CGGTACGCTGCAAGGATTCCCGGTTCATCCAGGCCATCATCAACACCCGGCCGCTGCCGGCGTCCTGGGCGATGGCGGGAACCAGCCCGTTCGCCGTCCATTGGATGCGTTCCAACCAGTCTTCGTTCATAGTCTCACTTCAATGCCGCGCGCCTGCATGTGACGCTTGGCCTGTTCGATGGTGTATTCGGCGAAATGGAAAATGCTGGCCGCCAGCACGGCGTCGGCCTTGCCGAGCAGGATGCCATCCGCCAGATGATCGAGCGTGCCCACCCCGCCGGAGGCGATGATCGGAATGGTGGTCGCCTCGCTGATGGCCGCGCTTGGTGCCATCGCGGTCCATGCTGGTCAGCAGGATTTCCCCAGCGCCATAGGCGTTCATCCGCCGCGCCCATTCCACCGCGTCGATGCCGGTGGGCCGGCGGCCGCCATGGGTGAAAATTTCCCAGCGCGGCGGTTCGGCCCTCACCCCCGACCCCTCTCCCGGAGGGCGAGGGGGGGTCACGGATTTGGCGTCAATCGCCACCACGATGCACTGATTGCCGAACCGTTCGGCGGCCTCGCGCACGAATTCGGGCCGGGTGATGGCGGCGGTATTGATGGACACCTTATCGGCCCCGGCGTTCAACATTCGCCGCACGTCGTCCAGGGTGCGGATGCCGCCGCCCACGGTCAGCGGGATGAACACTTCGCTGGCGACTTGCTCGACCACGTGCACCATGGTCTCGCGGTCGTCGGAACTGGCGGTGATGTCCAACTGGCGGTGATGTCCAGAAAGGTGATCTCGTCCGCGCCCTCCTGATCGTAGCGGCGGGCGATTTCCACCGGATCGCCGGCGTCGCGAATCTCGACGAACTTGACGCCCTTGACCACCCGGCCCCGATCCACGTCCAGGCAGGGGATAATACGCTTGGCCAGACCCATCAGCCGTTCCCCACGGTATTAGCCAACTGTTGCGCCTCGACCAGATCAATCGCGCCATCGACCGCGCACAGCGCCCGCACGTCATCCAGGGTGCTGACTCCGCCGGAGGCGATGACCGGGATGCTGATGGCTTGCGCCAGCCGCACAGTGGCCTCGACGTTGACCCCCTGCATCATGCCGTCGCGGCTGATGTCGGTATAGACGATAGCCTCGACGCCGTAGCGTTCAAAAATCCGCGCCAGATCAATCACGTCATGCTTGGACAGCTTCGACCAGCCATCAACCGCAACCCGTCCATCCTTGGCGTCCAGCCCGACGATGATATGGCCGGGATATTCGGCGCACAGATCGTTGATAAAGCCCGGTTCCTGTACCGCCTTGGTGCCGATGATGACGAATTGCACGCCGGCATCCAGATAGGTCTCCACGGTTTGCTGGTCGCGGATGCCGCCGCCGACCTGGATGGGCAAATCGGGGAAAGTCTGGACGATGCGGCGGATGACCTGGGCGTTGACCGGCTGACCGGCAAACGCGCCGTTTAAATCCACCAGATGCAACCGGCGAGCGCCGGCCTCTACCCACCGCGCGGCCATGGCCACCGGGTCGTCGGAAAAGACCGTCGAGTCTTCCATCCGCCCCTGACGCAACCGCACGCACTTACCGTCTTTCAAGTCAATCGCGGGTATCAGCAACATAAACTAAGGCTCTAACGTTGGTTCACCACTGACCACTAGGGGTTCCAGTCCACAAAATTAGCGAGCAACCGCAATCCTGCCTGGGCGCTCTTCTCCGGGTGGAATTGCACGGCGAAGATGTTGTCCCGCGCGATCACCGAGGCAAAGTCGAAGCCGTAGCAGGTCTGGCCTGCCACCAGTGTGGGGTCGGCGGGTTGCGGATAATAACTATGGACGAAATAGAAGCGACTGTCCTGGGAAATCCCCCGCCAAAGCGGGTGGTCGCGCGATTGATGGACCTGATTCCAGCCCATGTGCGGCACCTTGAGCCGCTCGCCGGTGGCGGGATCGCGCAGATCGCCAAACCAGGCGACCCGCCCCGGCAACACCTTCAGGCATTCGGTCCCGCCATTTTCCTCGCTGAATTCGAGCAGCGCCTGCGGCCCCAGGCATAACCCCAGAAAGGGTTTACCCAGCGCCGCATCCCGGACCACGTCCATCAAATGCCAGTGCGCCAGTTCTCGCATACAGTCGCGGATCGAACCCTGGCCGGGGAAGACGACCCGGTCGGCCTGGAGAATGTCGTGGCGGTTCTGCGTGACAAGCACGCGCGCTTGCGGGGCGATATGTTCGAACGCCTTGGCGACGGAGCGCAGATTGCCCATGCCGTAGTCAATGATCGCAATACTGGTCATTGGGAAAACTCGCGGAGATGGGAACGCAGGAGAATGGCAGTGGTTACAGGCTGCCCTTGGTGGAGGGAACGCCGGTCGTGCGCGGGTCGGGTTCGACCGCCATGCGCAGCGCGCGCCCGAACGCCTTGAACACGGTTTCGGCGATGTGGTGGGCGTTGCGGCCACGCAAGTTGTCCACGTGCAGGGTGATCAGGGCATGGTTGACGAAGCCCTGGAAGAATTCGCGGAACAGGTCCACGTCGAACTCGCCGATCCGGGCGCGGGGGAATTCGACGAAATATTCCAGACCAGGCCGCCCGGAGCAGTCGAGCACCACGCGGGACAGCGCCTCGTCCAGCGGCACGTAGGCATGGCCGTAACGGCGGATGCCGCGCTTGTCGCCCAGCGCCTGCCGCACCGCCTGCCCCAAGGTAATGCCGATGTCCTCGACGGTGTGGTGGGCGTCAATGTGCAGGTCGCCCTCGGCTTCGATGTCCAGATCAATCAGGCCGTGGCGGGCGATCTGATCGAGCATGTGGTCGAGGAAGGGCAGACCGGTGGCGAGCCTGGCGTTGCCCGCGCCATCCAGATTGACGTGCGCCTGAATCCGGGTTTCCAGAGTGTCGCGCTTGACCGTCGCGATGCGTGCCGACATGGGAGCTGGCGCCTGTGCAATTCCGCAGTGTAAGTGGAGGTATACCGCAGGATTATAGATGATTGAGCCGGATAAGCGAATTCGGGTCGGTCGGCGAAAGCGCCAGCAGGTTCTTCGGTGGGTATGAAGTCCCGCCGCTGTCCAGAGATTCCCTATATCCATCATCTCCACGATGGAATACGCCCAGTCGCTGCCATCTCCTGCCCGCCACCTGAATCCACAGGCGACGCGATCCATGGCCTTGAAAATGATGTTAAATATAATATCATTGATCCATGACCAAAGCGGACAAAACCCTCGACCGGATGCGCGCCAATCCCCGCGACTGGCGGATCGAAGAGCTGGAAGCGGCGGCGAAGCGCCTGGGTCTGACGGTTCGTAAACCGGCAGGAAGCCATGTCATCTTTCAGAAGTCCGGCTGTTCGCTGGAAGTGAGTATTCACGCCCACAAACCGATCAAGCCCGTGTACGTGCGACGCCTGATCGACTTGATTGATGCCGAGGCCGAACGTTGAACAGTCCTCGTTTCGACGATTATCCCTTTGAGATTCGCCCGCTGTCCGCGGAGGACGGCGGTGGCTATCTCATCACGTTTCTGGATTTACCGGGCTGCATGGCTGATGGCGAAACCCCGGAGGATGCCATCCGCGAAGGTCGGGATGCGTTCCGCTGTTGGATGCAGGCGCATATCGAGGATGGCCGAGCCATTCCCTGGTTCTGGCTTTCATCGCGGAAGGCTTGGGACGCCGCGAATCTCATGCTTGAATTAACCGTATTCACCGCCAGTTTGCACGTACAGCGACCATCTCCGCGGTGTTTCTGATGCAAGCGGCAATTTCTTCCGACGGATTTCCCTCAAGCTGATTATGTTGCGAACGCAACAGGACGCCAAACCGATGGTCAGCACGCAATCCCTTCCAGAACCCGAACGCCTGGATCGTCGCCAGGCGGTTGCCTGGGCTTTTTATGACTGGGCCAACTCGGCCTTCGCCACCACGGTGATCGCCGGCTTCTTTCCGATCTTTTTCAAGCAGTACTGGAGCGCCGAGGTCCCGGTCACGGAAAGCACCTTCTGGCTGGGCGCGGCCAACTCTCTGGCCAGCCTGCTGATCGTGCTGATCGCCCCGCTGCTCGGCGCGATCGCCGACCGGGGCGGTGCCCGGAAACGGTTCCTGTTGGCGTTCGCGGCGCTGGGCATCCTCATGACCGGCGCTTTATATGGCGTGGGCCGGGGCGAATGGGCCTGGGCGGTGACCCTCTACGTCCTGGCGCTGATCGGTTTTTCCGCCGGCAACATCTTCTACGA
>JAGTSD010000389.1 GCA_018262135.1 Pseudomonadota bacterium
CCGCAAGTTCGTGAAGGACGTGGAACAGCGTACCTTCGGCGGGGAATACGCCGCCAGGCGCGGACAACGGGTGCTGTACATCACCGAACGCTGCGTGTTTCGATTGTGCCCGGAGGGGCTGGAACTGGTCGAAATCGCGCCCGGTGTGGATTTGGAGCGGGACATTCTGGCACAAATGGATTTCCGGCCCGTCATCCATCAGCCGCCGCGGCTGATGGATGCCCGGATTTTGCAACCGGAGCCGATGGGCCTGCGCGAGGAGTTGCTTGGTGTGCCGCTGGCAGACCGGCTGGTCTATGACCCCGGACAGAATCTGTTCTTCGTCAATTTCGAGAATCTGCACATCAGGGACCGCGATACCATCGAGCAAATCCGTGCCCTGGTGGCCCAACGGCTCGGCGCGCTGGACCGCAAGGTGTTCGCTATCGTCAATTACGACGGGTTCAGTATTGCCCCTGATCTGATCGATGACTACATTGCGATGGTCAAGGACGTGGTGGAGCGGTTCTATGCCGGGGTCACCCGCTACACGACCAGCGCTTTCCTGCGGGTCAAGATGCGGGACACGCTGGCCGAGCGGGGTTTGGCGCCCTACATCTACGAGAGCGCCGAGGAGGCGCGGAGCGCGCTGGCGCGCGTAGCACCGGCACCGGACCGATGATGCTCGCTGCCGGCATTTCCATAACCGGTCATGAACCCGCCCCCTCCCCCAACACCCCTCGCCTGCCGGCGGACGAGGGGAGGGCAAGGTTGTGGGGTGTTATGGCTGTTTCGCGGGTACCGCCAGCCTGTGCGCCAGTTGGTCGAGGCGTATCCGTTCGGCGGGGGTGGGGGTTCCCGCGGCGCCAATGATGGTCTCCATGGCCTTGAGGAGCTTCGTCCGGGCTTCTGCCTCCGGCACCAGGTCGGCGATCGCCTCCACCGCGCGTTCGCGCTCGAGCATCAGAATGAAGAACTGGTCCCGCACCAGCGCCTTGAACGCGTTCAGCGACAGGTGCATGTGCTGCTGGCGCCCCTTGCCCAGCGCCAGGGCGGAGCGCTCGTCGAGCGCTCGTTCCGCGGCGATGACGAACAGCAGCGCCCGGATGACCGCCTCCTCGAAGCCGCCGGTGTCGAGCCTCGCCGCGTAGGCCTCGGCCTGGGCCTGGCGGGCCGCCAGCACTTCGGGCGTGGCGCCGGGATATTCCCGCACCTGGCTGCCGTCGTTGAGGCCGAGTAGCCCTTGCACCAGCGGCGAGCCGTAGAAGGCGAAGAACAGCCGTTCGGCCATCTGGTCGCGTGCCTCCCGGTATGCGTCCAGACTGGCCTCGATCTGCTCGGAAACCCGCTGTTGCAGCGCGAGGAAGGGGTTGTCAGCGGCGGCCGGCCGGCGGTTCGCAGAGACCATGGCCGCCAACTGCTCGACGCCCTTCATCCAGGGGTTCTTGTCCGAGAACAGGGTGTAGCTGAGACGCAGCGGGTTGAGCGCGCGGGCCAGCTCGGCCGTCGGGTGGCTGACCACCGCCCGTATCAGCGGTTGCATCAACGTCGCATAGATCGAGTGATTCAGGGCCGACAGCCGGGCCGAGGCAGCGAAGGCGCGATCGTCCTCCAGGCTGTTGCGCCCCAGCGCGCGGATATCGTCGAGCGAGCGGACCTCAAAGCGGGTGATCCAGTCGCCCGTTTCGAAACCACCCACAGGTTGATCCGCCGGCCGCGGCGAGAGCACCATTTCATAAAGCCCGGGCGGCAGGCAATCGATGACGTCCATCAACTGCACGAATTCCTCGTCCTCCTTGGCGCCGACCCTGGCGGAGACGAAGATGGCGAGGTGCCCGACTGTTGGATTGAGGCAGTACACGATGGTACGGCCGGCGGCGCGAATGTCGGCGTCGTCCCGGTAGAGATCAAGAATCCAGCCCAGCGTCTGCTGTGGCGGGCTGATGTTGTCCCCCAGCGAAGTGAAGACGATAAGCGGCGAGGTGATGTTACGCAGATCGAAGATCTTGCCATCACTCGACTGCAGTTGATTGCGGGTCAGCTTGTCGCTGACGAACAGGTTGTCCACCAGGAACTGCAACTCGTCACCGTTGAGCTGGATGAAGTCGCCCCACCATTTTTCGAACTCGAGGAACCGCTTCGCATCGGAGTCGATGTTGGCGTAAACATAGTATTGCTTGCCCCACAGCCAATTGGCCGGGTTGAGATTGTCGAAGTTGAGGATCAGCCAGGTCCCGTCGAACTTGCCGGCGCTCAGGTCGCTGGTCAGCGCGGTCAGCCAACTGCCGCCGAGCAGGCCGCCGGAGTAGCGCATCGGGTTCTTGCCATGGACGCCCTGCCAGTAGGACATCGGCGAGCCGGCGACCAGGCAGGGTCCGAACAGGTCCGGCCGCAGCATCGCCACCATCAGCGTCTGATAGCCCGCCTGGCAGTTGCCGATGGCAAAGGGTCGCGGGGCGTCCGGATGCAGTTCGACGATCCGCTCGAAGAACTTGACCTGGCCCTCGACGATGTCCAGGAACTGCTGGCCGGGTTCGGGCGTGGCGGAGAACCCGATGAAGTAGACCGGGTGGCCGTGCTTGAGGCTGTCGCCGATCTCGCTTTCGGCCTTGAAGCCGCCGATGCCTGGCCCCTGTCCAGCGCGCGGGTCCACCACCACCACCGGCCGCTTGCGCGGGTCGAGCACGACCCCGGCGGGGGGCCGGATGCGCGCCAGGTAATAGTTGATGGGTTTGGGCAGGGAGCGGCCGCTCATCAGGATTTCATGGTCGTAGCGCAGCACGGTCGCGTGCGGATGGGAGGTGATCTCGATCTGCT
>JAGTSD010000390.1 GCA_018262135.1 Pseudomonadota bacterium
AAGCCCAGATCGGCGGGAACGATGCCGATCAGGGTTACCGTGGCAGGCGCTTCTCCGGTGAGCGTCAGGGTCGCCAGCAAATCGCTCAAACCCAGTTGGTGCGGCGAGCAGCGCGTCTGAAACAGCGCCGGGATCTGGTCACCGGCGAGTTTCACTACCGAACCCGGCGGCCCGCCGGTTTGCACCGCATCGCAGATCAGCAGATGCGCGCAACCGGCCAGGGTGTCCAGCAAATCCATGCCCGCCGTGCCGCCGTCCACCACCTCGATGCCGGCTGGCAGGACGTAGCGTTCGGCCAGCGCCTCGACCACCCGCACCCCGACCCCTTCGTCGCGGAGCAGGATATTGCCGAGGCCCAGCACCAGCGTCCTCATTCAAACGACCTGAACCCGAACGCGGGTCTGGCGCTCGGCGTCCAGCAGATGCACCGCGCAGGCGATGCAGGGATCGAAGGAATGGATCGTGCGCAGCACCTCCAGCGGCTGCTCGGGATTAGCGACCGGGTTGTCCAGCAACGCGGCTTCATAGGGCCCCGGCGCGTCGGCGTCGTCGCGCGGGCTGGCGTTCCACGTGCTCGGCACCACCGCCTGATAGTTCCTGATCTTGCCGTTCTCGATCACGGTCCAGTGCGACAACACCCCGCGCGGCGCTTCGTGATAACCGAAACCGCGAATCTCGCCCTTGGGAAACACCGGGCGGTTGAAGGTATCGAAATCGCCCTTGGCGATGTTGTTGATCAACAGTTGCCACTGATTTTGCAGCGATTCCAGCAGCACCGCGCACCGCACCGCCCGCGCGGCGATGCGGCCGATGGTCGAATGCAGCGCCTCGACTGGAATCGGAGTCCCCGCGACCGCGCTGGCGATTTCCAGCACGCGGTTGAGATGGCGCTGGGTCGGTTCGTGACCGGCAGCGACCATGGCCAGCACGTTCGCCAGCGGCCCGACCTGCATCCGCTGGCCGTGGAAACCGGGCGCCTTGATCCAGGAATACTTGCCGTTGTCCTGGAACTCGGTGTGCCGTGGATTCGTCTGGCCTTCGTAGGGATGACGCGCCTGGTCGTCACCCTTGTAGTCATACCAGGCGTGCTTGACGCTTTCCTTGACCCCGTCGCGGAAATAGCCGTCCTGATAGCTGGTGATCGGCTTGAACGTGGCCAGGTCACCCTTGGTGATGGAGCCGCCGGGCAGTTCAAACCGGGTGCCCCGGGTATCCAGCGGCAGATCGGGCACGGATAGATAATCGGTGACGCCCACCCCATATTTCGTCCAGTCGGCGTACAGCGCGCCGACCGCCGCCACGTCGGGAATCATCGCCTGGTTGACGAACTCGCCGAGCTTGTCAATTTCCGCCTTGATCGCAAACAGCCGCTCCAGGGTCAGGGTGGACTGGCTGTCCGGGTTGATCGGGTTGGCCACGCCGCCGACGGCCAGATTCTGAATATGCGGCGTCTTGCCGCCCAGAATGGCGACGATCCGGTTGGCGATGCGCTGGTATTCCAGCGCGTGGAAATAATGCGTCGCGGCCAGCAGGTTGACCTCCGGCGGCAATTTCATCGCCGGGTGGCCCCAGTAACCGCTGGCGAACACGCCCAGTTGACCGGAGCCGACGAACGCCTTGAGCTTGTCCTGAATCTGGCGGATCTCCTGGACGCCGTTGCGGCGATAGTCGGACAGGGTCGCGCCCAGCTTCGCCGCCGCTGCGGGATCAGCCGACAGCGCCGAAACGATGTCCACCCAGTCCAGCGCCGCCAGTTGATAGAAATGCACGATGTGATCGTGGATGCCGTGCGCCGTGATGATCAGATTGCGGATGTACTGGGCGTTGAGCGGCACTTCCAGATTCAGGGCGTTTTCGACCGCACGAACCGAGACAATGGCGTGGACCGTGGTGCACACGCCGCAGATGCGTTGCGTAAATACCCAAGCGTCGCGCGGATCGCGGCCCTGCAGGATGACCTCGATGCCGCGCCACATCTGCCCCGACGACCAGGCGTTGCTGACCTTGCCGTTTTCCACCTCGCAGTCAATCCGCAGATGGCCTTCGATACGGGTGATGGGATCAATACTGATTCGAGTCACGACGGCCTCCCCTGGGATTGAGCGGTGTGGTCCTGCAACACGGGCAACGTCTTGATGAAGAGCAGATACAGCATGATTTCCAGGCAGATGACGCCGATGGTGATCGTCAGCTCCGGGGCCGAGGGGAAATAGGTCCAGCCGTTGCCGGGCTGCACGGCCATCAGATAGGAGTTGAGCCGGTACAGAGAACCACCGGCCAACAGGCAAACCGCCCCCAGGAACTGCCAGCGCTGGCTGGCGCGGCGGCGCGAGAGGAGCACGAAGATGGGCGCCAGGAACAGTACGGTTTCGATCAGGAACAGGTTGCCGTCCCAGTCGCCGGCGAAGGCCAAACCCAGATGGCCGCGATAGGCCAGATCGCCCCAGCGCAGCACCAGGAAGCCCACCAGCAGGCCAGCAGCGACCCGCGACAACCGCGCGAACAAGGCCACCTCCGATGGGGTCTTGAATGCTCGATTCACCAGAGTGGCTTCCAGCATCACTACGGCGTAGCCCATGGCCAGCGCCGAAATCAGATACAGCAGCGGCAGCCAGATCGTGTTCCACAACGGTGAAAGCTTGTAGCCCAGGATCAACAGCACCGAACCCAGCGAGGACTGGTGCATGGTCGGCAACAGCACCCCGACTGCGACCAGCACGTACATGTATCGCTTCAGGAAAGCCTGCAACTTGTCGAGCCTGTACCGTTGCTTGAACTCAGATGGCATCCG
>JAGTSD010000391.1 GCA_018262135.1 Pseudomonadota bacterium
GCGGAATTGACCCGCCAGGAAATGCTGGCCCGGCAGAACCAGGAAAAGGTGGCGGCGGAAACCAGCCGCATTCAGGCGGTGATCCGGGCGCAACAGGACTTGGCCGTGAAAGTGACGGCGGCCAATCAGGAATTGGAAGTCGCCAAGCTGGAGAATGAGGCCGCCGCCGCCCAGGTCGAGGCGATCCTGGCCAGGGCGCAGGCCGAACGCGACGTGATCGCGCTGAACAACAAGGCGCAGGCGGAGGTTATCGTTTCGCAGGTGCGGGCCTTCAAGACCGGCCTGAACCTGGCGCGTTATGCCTTCTACCAGAAGCTCGGACCGCGCATCGTCTCGCTGCTCGGCAGCGATGCCCCAGACAGCTTCGGCGGACTGTTTCAACCCTATCTGCCCCGGGAGGCGAAGCCATGAGCAAGGTTGTTGGGGTGGCGGCGAGCCTGATCCTCACGCTGGCGGGAAGCTGGCTGGTCTGGCAATGGGGATTCTGCCGGTTCTACGTGTCGCCCGGCTTTATGGCGGTCGTCACCGCCAAAAGCGGCGATGCCTTGCCGCCGGGGCAAATTCTGGCGAAACCGGGACAGCGCGGCATTCAGGAACAGGTGCTCGGCGAGGGCCGGCATTTCCTTAATCCCTGGCTGTACGAACACCGGATTCTGCCGGTCGTCGCCATTCCGCCCGGCAAGGTGGGCGTGGTCACGTCCAAGGTCGGCGCCGAATTGCCGCCCGGCGAGTTTCTGGCGGAGCCGGGGCAGAAAGGCATCTGGCGCGGGGTGCTGGGGCCGGGCAAGTATCGCCTGAATCCCTACGGCTACCAGATTGATATCGTGGACGCGGTCAGCATTCCGGTCGGTTACGTCGGCGTGGTGACCAGCCTGTCCGGCCAGCAGACCACCCCTGGCGCTTTCGCGGGTTCGGGGGAAAAGGGCGTGCGGCGGGACATTTTGCAGCCGGGGTTGTACTACGTGAATCCCAAGGAACTGCAAGTGGATCTGCTGGAAATCGGCGTCAATCAGGTCTCGCTGCTCGGCAAGACCGGCGGCGAGGTGATTACCAAGGGACAAATGGCGTCGCAGAACGTCGCGATGGAGAACTTGCAGAAGCGGGCGCTGGCGGAACAAATGGAAAAGCGGATGGATTATCTGGCGCAACAGCGGTTGCAGGAACCCGCCGCCGATAAAGCCCGACCGGAAAGTGGGATGATGCGAAGCGCCCCGCCAGGCAAGCAGGCTGCGCCAGCCGCGCCAGCCGCGCCCAAACCCCTGCTGCCGGCGGACGCCAGCAACGTGCTGAGCCTGAACCAGTTCGTCGAGTTTCCCTCCCGCGACGGTTTTGAAATCAGCCTGGACATGACGGTGGAGTTTGAATTCCTGCCGGAACACATCGCCTGGATTTATCAGAGCTACGGCGATCTGCCGGCGGTGGTGGACAAGATCATCATGCCGCAAATTCTGTCGGTGTCGCGGCTGAAGGGCTCGGCGTATCGAGCCAAGGATTTCATCGTCGGCGAGGGGCGGGAGAAGTTTCAGAACGATCTGACCGAGGCGCTAGCCCGGACCATCGAGGAGAAACGGATCGTCGTCCACGATGCCCTGATTCGCCACGTCAACGTGCCCGAGCAGATTCTCGACCCGATCCAGCAGTCGAGTATCGCCGTCGAGCAGGATCTGACCAACAAGGAGAAGCAGAACACTGCCCGCAAACAGGCGGAACTCAATACCGAGTTGGGACTGGTGGAGCAGCGCCGCCAGCAGGTCGCCCAGGAAACCGAGAAGCTCAAGGCGGAAATCCAGGCCGACCAGGAAAAACAGGTAGCCCAGCTCCGGGCCGAGGCCGTGCGGCAGGCGGCGGAGATCGACAAGCAGACCGCGCTGGTCCGCGCCGACAAGACGCGGAAGCTGGGGCAGGCGCAAGCCAGTACCGTGGCCTGGGTGGAGGGTGAGAAAGCGAAGGGCTTCGAACTCAAGGCGGCGGCGTTTGGCGATCCAGCAGCGTTCACCCTGTGGGAGTTTGCCAATAACCTGAACCAGGACGTGCGGGTCAATATCCTGCACGCCGGCCCTGGTACGCTCTGGACCGATCTGGAAAAAGCCACTCTGGGTGAACTGGGCGGGGCGGCGGTGTTGGATAAGAAGCGGTAGAGCGCCGGCTATCCTAATTGAGTATTTCCCAAAGATAAGATTAAATTGAGAAAATTCAAACAACTACTGGTTTTTTCTAGCAGCATGTAGCCCGCAGTCAAGCGGGCACGGGAAGAAGCGTTCAGACCAGAGGCTGCGGGCGATCCGCCGACGGTAAGGCTTCGGATGGTCGGGGTTGGGATGCTCGGGGAGAACCGAGCATCCCGATTCGATTTTAGCAACTGCCGAGAATAGACCGGCCGGGGGAACCGTTACCGACTGTTCCAGCCACCAGTATAAGGCTCCAGTTCAGGCGCACGTCCGACCTCAGTGGGTGGTAACGGTTCGGGCGCACGACCGTAATCGGGTACTGGCGCTGGTACCGGTGCACGCTGATAGTCGGGGGCTGGTAACGGTTCGGGTACACGCTGATAATCGGGTGGTGCTGACGGTTCAGGCGCGCGACCGTAATCGGGTGCTGGCGCTGGCACCGGGGCACGCTGGTAGTCAGGTGCTGGTAACGGTTCGGGCGCGCGACCGTAATCAGATGGTGCTGACGGTTCAGGTGCGCGACCGTAATCGGGTGCTGGCGCTGGCACCGGTGCGTACCGGTAATCAGGTCCATACCCATAATAAGGCCCATACCCGTAATAAGGCC
>JAGTSD010000392.1 GCA_018262135.1 Pseudomonadota bacterium
CAAGGACTGGGATCTGAACGACAAGCTGCCGGACGGCAGCGCGGTGTACACCTTCGAGAACGTGACCGTGGCCGAGAAAAAGTGGGGCTTCGATACCGCCGTGGACACGATTTGCACCCGTGGGCTGATGCTGGCCAACAAGACCAAGCTCACCGCCGACCAGCGCGCCCGGCTGTCCAAGGTGATGCTGTTGGCCGCCAGCCGGGTGGTGGGGGAGACGGGCAAGTAGACGAACAGGGGTGGGCGGAAACCCACTTACTCTCCATCAAGTAACGTTTCGATCCAGCCCAGCAGCGCCGCCAGCGCCCCACGATGCCGTTCCACCACCGACCGGCCGAGCTGACCGGCGTTTTGACGCAACGCGGGATCGGTCAGCAGTCGGTCTACCATCGCCGCCAGCTCCGCCGCGTCGGTAACCTGCCAGGCCGCTTTCGCCTCTAGTAGTCGCTCGCCGGCTTCGGTGAAGTTGAACATGTGCGGCCCGAACAGGACCGGCAGCCCCAGCAGCGCCGGCTCCAGCACGTTATGGCCGCCGGTGGGAACCAGACTGCCGCCGACGAAAGCCAGATCGGTGGCGGCGTAGAACAGGAGCAATTCGCCCATGCTGTCGCCGAGAAAGACGGCAGCTTCCGGCGTGCAAATTCGCTGTTCGCTGCGCCGGACCACGCTGAAACCCCGTTGTTGGTATAGAGCGGCCACCCCATCGAAGCGTTCGGGATGGCGCGGCACAAGAAGCAACAGCAGTTCCGGCCAGCGGGCGCGGAGCCGGGCGAAGGCTTCCAGCACCTGCTCGTCCTCGCCAGCGTGGGTACTCGCAGCGATCCAGACCGCACGATGGGCTCCCAATACGTCCTGGCGGAATTGCCGACCCCGCTCCAGCAGATCATCGGGCAGGGTCAGGTCGTACTTGAGATTACCTGTAACTTCCACCCGTGGTGCGCCCAGCGCCCGAAATCGCTCAGCATCGGCCTCGGCCTGAGCCGCGATCAGGGTGATATCCCGCAGCATGGACGCGGTCAGCCAGCGAATCCGGGCATAACCGCGCGCCGAGCGTTCCGACAGCCGGGCGTTGGCGATCAGCGTCGGAATGCCGGCGACCGCGCATTGCCGCAGCAGGTTCGGCCACAACTCGGTTTCCATGATCAGCGCCAGCCGGGGCCGGGTTTGCCGCAGGAACCGCGCTGCCGCGCCGGGCAGATCATAAGGCGCGTAGACATGGTGAACCCGCTCGCCCAGTGCCTCGCGCACCTGGCGGGAGCCGGTCAGGGTGGTGGTGGTCACCAGCAACGGCAAATCGGGATAGCGGTTCAGCAGCGCCCGGATCAGCGGCAGGGCGGCGCGGGTTTCGCCCACCGACACGGCATGAACCCACAGGCAGCTTGATTCCGGCAGGGGTGGAATGATGCCGAGCCGCTCGCGCCAGCGCCGGCGGTGCCCGGCGTCCTGCCGCCCGCGCCAATACAGGCGCAGCAACGCCAGCGGCAGGAGCAGGTACAGCAGGCCGGTATACAGCCGGCGCAGGATTCGGCCCCGCCCCTCCTCGATGGCGCTCATGCCGAACCCGACAGTTCCTGGTTCCACATCAGCGTCGCGCCGACCACCGCCGCCGGCATCGCCAGGAAGTTCAGCACCGGAATCAGAGTGAGCAGCAGGGTCATGCCGCCAAAGCCCAGCGCGAGCAGCCAGTGCTGGCGTAGCAGCCCACGCTGCGCCTGGAGGTTCAACCCCCGATTGCCGAGCGGATAGTCAGCGTACTCCAGCGCCAGCATCCAGGACGTGGAAACTACCCAGAGCACCGGTGCGGCCACGTTAGCCGCTGGCACGAACGACACCACCACGACGGGAATGGCCCAGCCGATGAAGTAGAGCAGCTTGCGCAGTTCCGCCAGCGGACTAAACAACAGGTCCCGCCAGGATGATTCGGCGGGTGGCGGCTGGATGCCGCTGTCGGGATTGACCATCTTCTCGACCCGTTCGGCCAGCAGGCCATTGAACGGCGCGGCAATCGCGTTCGCCACCAGGGAAAAGGCGTAAAAAATCACCACCAGCATGGTCAGGACGAACAGCAGCCACAACAGCCAGTGCAGCCAGGCCAGCCAGTCCGGCAACCAGCCTTGCACCGCCTGATCGAGCCGCTGTAACTGGCTCGCGCCCAACCAGATTCCCCCGCCGAACAGCAGCGTGTTGATCAGCAGCGGGATCGCTACGAAACCGCGCACACCAGCTTTGGGCAGCCAGCGCAAGCCGGTCAGCACATAGCCCGCGCCCCGGGTGAAAGAATTCTTCATGGCTCAAGATATCCTCATGGGAAAAACCGGGATTCGTTTCAAAAGATGCCAATCTAAGTTAGTATTTTCACACTAAACCAGACGCCGCCGGGGTCGGTCGGCGTCTCATGATAAAAATATCGCCACGGTTGCGTTTGCCGACTGGCAGGTTTTCACCACCTCATGTCCATCATCGTCATACCCGGTTCCGGGAACGCACTTCGCTTGCGGCCCCGGAGCATTCTCAGCCGTACTGGCATCCTCGCTAACAACCAAGGAGCACACGCATGAAAGCACCCGTTCGCGTCGTCATCACCGGCGCCGCCGGCAACATCGGCTATGCCATGGCCTTCCGCATCGCCTCGGGCACCATGTTGGGTCCCGATCAGCCGGTGATCCTGCAACTGCTGGAAATCACCCCGGCGCTCCAGGCGCTGCAGGGCGTGGTGATGGAATTGAACGACTGCGCCTTCCCGCTGCTGGCCGGTGTGGTCGCCACCGACAAGCGCCAACGGCGCCATCTTCGGGCCACAAGGCCGGGCCATCAACGACTATGCCGCCGACGACATCCGGGTCCTGGTAGTCGGTAATCCCGCCAACACCAACTCGCTGATCGCCGCCTGCAGCGCCCCGGATCGGGACCGCCGCCGGTTCCACGCCATGACCCGGCTGGACCACAACCGCGCCCTGAGCCAGTTGGCCGAGAAGACCGGGACCCACGTCAACGACATCAGGAAGATGACGATCTGGGGCAACCACTCCTCGACCCAGTATCCCGACATCAGCCAATGCACCGTCAAGGGCCAGGCGGCGACCAAGCTGGTCGAGCAGAGCTGGTACCGCGACACCTTCATCCCCGACGTGCAGCAGCGCGGCGCGGCGAT
>JAGTSD010000393.1 GCA_018262135.1 Pseudomonadota bacterium
TGATGGGAGATTCCACAGGGGTTGGTTTAGGTTACAGGGTCAGGATTCAACGCTTCTTCCGGGGTCCACGCCCGAATGCTCAAGGCGTGGATTTCCCGGTGCATCAGGTCCGCCACCGCCGCATTGACGAGGCGATGGCGTTGAACCGGGGTTTTGCCAGCGAATGCGCTGGAGACGATGTGGACGGTAAAATGGCCGCCCTCTTTGGCGCCGGCATGGCCAGCGTGGGTGGCGCTGTCGTCCGCGACGGTCAGGCGCTCGGGTTCCAGCGCGGCCCACAGGCGTTGCTCGATCAGGGTTACCCGATCGCTCATGCTGGCAGCACCTTGCGGAACGGGTAAACCTCAACCGCCGCGTACACGCCGGCGGCGACGTAGGGATCGGCCTCGGCCCAGGCTTTGGCTTCTTCCAGCGTGGGAAATGCGACCACCACCAGGCTGCCCTGGAAGCCAGCCGGCCCAGGATCAGGGCTATCAATGGCCGGCAGCGGCCCGGCCAGGATCAGCCGGCCTTCGTTCAGCAGCGCGTTCAGCCGTTCCAGGTGAGCAGGGCGGACCGCCAGTCGCCGGTCCAGCGTACCGGGTGCGTCGCGGCCAAGGATAGCGTAGAGCATGATTCAGGACTCCTTGGAGGGGCCGGCGTCTTCGGTTTTGAGATGGCGGCTCATGTAGGCGGCCTGCGCCAGCACGAAGATCAGGGTGAGGCCCAGCAGGCCGAACAGCTTGAAATTGACCCAGGCGTTCTCGCTGAAGGTGAATGCGACATAGAGGTTGGCCGCGCCCATGACCACAAAGAAGATCGCCCAGGCGAATGTGAGCTTGACCCAAACCGGCGCGGGAAGTTCCAATTGTTCGCCCATCATCCGCTCCAGCAGAGTCTTCTGGCCGATGAACCGGCTGCCCAGGAACACGGCGGCGAACAGCCAGTTCACCACGGTCGGCTTCCATTTGACGAAGACCGGATCGTGCAAGAGGAGGGTCGCGCCGCCCAGGACCAGCACCAGCGCAGCAGTGAACAGCGGGATCTTTTCTACCCGCCGCTGGCGCAGCCAAATCCAGCCGACCTGGGCCAGGGTCACGACGATCAGCACCCCGGTGGCGACGTAGATGTCCGCCAGCTTGTAGGCGATGAAAAACAGCAGGATGGGCAGGAAGTCGAACAGCAGTTTCATGCCGGTAGCGGAGGTTCCATGGCGGGTCGGAGAAACGTGGCGGAGGTGAAAAAGAAAGACGGTCCCACGGTCGCCGTCTTGACCGGATCGCGCCAGGCTGGCAAGTTGCCGCTCCGACATGATCCGTGAACTAGAGAATAGTACAGGCTATGAGCCGCTTTTTACAAATTCATCCCGCCAATCCGCAACCGCGCCTGATCGCGCAGGCGGTGGAACGGCTGCGCGCGGGCGCCGTGATCGTCTATCCCACCGATTCGAACTACGCGCTGGGTTGCCAGTTGGGGGACAAGGCGGCGGCGGAGCGCATCCGTCATATCCGCCAGACCGACCGCCATCACAATTTCACCCTGGTGTGCCGCGATCTGTCGGAAATCGCCGCCTACGCCAAGGTGGACAACCAGCGCTTCCGGTTGCTTAAGGCGGCCACGCCGGGATCGTTCACCTTCATCCTGCAAGCCACCCACGAAGTGCCGCGCCGCTTGCAGCATCCCCGCCGCAAGACCATCGGCATCCGGGTTCCCGACAACACCATCGTTCGCGCCCTGCTGGCGGAACTGGGCGAGCCGATCATGAGTTGTACCTTGATCCTGCCCGGCGACGAGTGGCCGCTGTCCGATCCCGAAGAGATCGAGGAACGCCTGGCCAGTCAGGTGGATTTGATCATTGACGGTGGTCCCGGCCAACACGAGCCGACCACCGTGCTCGATCTGACCGGGGACGCGCCGCAACTGATCCGCGAGGGTCTGGGCGACGCCAGCCCGTTTCTCTAGTCCGCGCCGGGACAGGCTGCGTATAATCCCGTCATGCAAGAATTGAATGTAGTCCAGCTTCTCGTCGTACTGGCGCCGCCCTTGCTGCTGGCGATTACCCTGCACGAAGTGGCGCACGGCTGGGTGGCGCTGCGTTGCGGCGATACCACCGCCAAGGCCCAGGGCCGGCTCAGCCTCAATCCGCTGCGGCATATCGACCCGGTCGGTACCGTGCTGGTCCCGGGATTGTTGGCGGTGTTCGGTGGCTTTATCTTCGGCTGGGCCAAGCCGGTGCCGGTCAACTTCCACCGGCTGCGCCAACCCAAGCGCGACATGGCCTTGGTGGCGCTGGCGGGGCCGGGCGCCAATCTGGTGATGGCACTGGGTTGGGGGCTGGCGGCGTTGCTGGGTCATGAGGCGCGAACCGTGTTGCCTTGGCTGGGCGAACCGCTGATGGCGATGGGCGTGGCTGGCGTGGATGTCAACGTCATGCTGGGTGTACTCAACCTGGTGCCGATTCCGCCGCTGGACGGTTCGCGGGTACTGGCGGGTGCGTTGCCGGACCGGTTCGGTCTGGCGATGGCGCGACTGGAACCCTATGGCCTGATCATTCTGGTCTTGCTACTGGTCAGCGGTATCTTGAATTTGATGCCTATCGTTACGACCATCCGGCATTTCATTCTGACCCTGTTTTTCTTCTGAGTCCCCATCCGAGCTTATTGTTCTCATCCATGGAAATTACCCTCACCGGCATCACCACCACCGGCACCCCGCATCTGGGCAACTACGTCGGCGCGATCCTGCCCGCCATCGAAGCCAGCCGCCGGCGGGACGTGCAATCGTTCTACTTGACGTGCAATCGTTCTACTTTTTGGCGGACTATCACGCCCTGGTCAAATGCCAGGACCCCGCGCTGGTCCATCGCTCGCGGCTGGAAGTCGCGGCGACCTGGCTGGCGCTGGGGCTGGATGTCGAGAACGTCATCTTCTACGCCCAGACCGACATCCCGGAAATTCTGGAGTTGACCTGGATGCTGACCTGCGTCACCGCCAAGGGGCTGATGAACCGCGCCCACGCCTACAAGGCGGCGGTGGCCGAGAACGTGGCCGATCCGGACAAGGACCCCGACAAGGGCGTGACCATGGGGTTGTTCTGCTATCCGATCCTGATGGCGGCGGACATTCTGATGTTCAAGGCCAGCAAGGTGCCGGTCGGCAAGGATCAGGTCCAGCATCTGGAGATGGCCCGCGACATCGCTGCCCGGTTTAACTACCTGTATGGCGGGCATTTCGTGCTGCCCGAAGCCGTGGTGGACGAGAGGGCGGCGGTGCTGGTCGGGTTGGACGGGCGCAAGATGAGCAAGAGCTACGGTAACGCCATCCCGCTGTTCGAGCCGGAAAAGACCCTGCTCAAGCTGATCAGGTCTATCAAGACCAACTCGCTGCCGCCGGAAGCGCCCAAGGATCCCGAAACCTGCACGCTGTTCCAGATTTATCAGGCGTTCGCCACGGTCGAGGAAGCGGCGGCGCTGCGCGAGCGCTATGCCCGGGGCATCGGCTGGGGCGAGATGAAGCAGATCCTGTTCGAGTATCTGAACGCCCGGCTGAGCGAACCGCGCCAGCGTTACCACGAACTGCTGGCCAAGCCCGCGTACGTCGAGCAGGTGCTGAAGCAGGGGGCGGTGCGGGCGCGCGAATACAGCGTCCCGTTTCTGGCGGAACTGCGGCGGGCGGTCGGCATTCGGCCGTTGGGTTGATGGACAACGTCACTCCTGCCGCTCCGCCGCTCGCCAGGGTCGGTGGCGAACCTTACACCCAGTTGCCGCAGGACCTCTATATCCCGCCGGACGCCCTCGAAGTCTTCCTGGAGGCGTTCGAGGGGCCGTTGGACTTGTTGCTGTACCTGATCAAGCGGCAAAACCTGAACATCCTCGATATTCCCATCGCCGACATCACCAGGCAGTACATGGAATATCTGGCGCTGATGAAGGAAATGCAGTTGGAACTGGCGGCGGAATATCTGGTGATGGCAGCCTGGCTGGCGGAGATCAAATCGCGGCTGCTGCTGCCGCGCCTGGCCTCCATCGAGGCGGAAGAGGAAGACCCGCGTGCCGAGCTGGTGCGCCGGTTGCAGGAATACGAGCGGTTCCAGCAGGCGGCGCAGGCGCTGGACGCGCTGCCCCGGCTGGAACGCGATTTTTTCCCCGCCAGCGTCGAGCCAATCCAGCGGGAGACGTGCCGAACGCCGCCGCCGGTCAGTCTGGCCGAACTGCTGTCTGCCCTGCGCGAAGCGTTGGCTCGCGCCGAACTGTTCGGTCGTCATCACATCCAGCGTGAGACC
>JAGTSD010000073.1 GCA_018262135.1 Pseudomonadota bacterium
GTCCGCTTTACTCAAGGTACCCACGATTCGCTATTGATTCCCACCACTGACTCCCTTGGCGCCACCGCCGAAATGCAGGGCCAGATGATCAAGTTCCTGCAAACCGAGGGCGAGGAACTGGAGATCATCTACCATCCGGTCGTGCAGTAATCTCAATCCTGTACTTCAACCAAGCCCCGCTACCCATTGGAGCGGGGCTTTTTGTTGCGCACGCTCCTTGCCTCTTTACGGCAACCCGCGTCAATGGTTAGATGACCGCCCAACGCCAACCACCCGATTAACTCGCATGGCCCAATACATCTTCACCATGAACCGCGTGGGCAAGGTCGTACCGCCCAAGCGGGAGATTCTCAAGGATATTTCCCTGTCGTTCTTCCCCGGCGCCAAGATCGGCGTGCTGGGCCTGAACGGCTCCGGCAAATCCACCCTGCTGCGGATCATGGCCGGGGTGGATAGCGACATCCTCGGTGAGGCACGCCCACAACCTGGCATCCACATCGGCTTCCTATCGCAGGAACCGCAACTCGATCCCGCCAAGGACGTGCGCGGCAATGTCGAGATAGCGGTCGCTCCCATCAAAAAAGCTTTAGCGCGACTGGACGAGGTCTACGCCACCTACGCCGACCCCGAAGCTGATTTCGAGAAACTGGCTGCCGAACAGGCCGACCTCGAAGCTTACCTGCAAGCCACTGACGGCCATAACCTCGACCGCACCCTGGACGTCGCCGCGGATGCCCTGCGCCTCCCCCCCTGGGATGCCGACGTCACCACCCTCTCGGGCGGCGAGCGACGGCGGGTCGCGCTGTGCCGACTGCTGCTGTCGAAACCCGACATGCTGCTGCTGGACGAACCAACCAACCATCTCGATGCGGAATCCGTCGCCTGGCTGGAACGCTTCCTCCAGGACTATCCGGGCACCGTGGTTGCCGTCACCCACGACCGCTATTTCCTCGACAACGTCGCCGGCTGGATTCTGGAACTGGATCGGGGTCGGGGCATCCCGTGGGAAGGCAACTACTCCTCCTGGCTGGAGCAGAAGGAGAAGCGACTGGAAATCGAGGAGAGGCAGGAAACTGCCCATATCAAGGCAATGAAGGCCGAACTGGAATGGGTGCGCGCCAACCCCAAGGGCCGCCACGCCAAGAGCAAGGCCCGCGTCGCCCGGTTCGAGGAACTGGAGTCGCAGGAATTCCAGAAGCGTAATGAGACGCAGGAACTCTACATCCCGCCGGGGCCACGGCTGGGCGAACTGGTGATCGAGGCCACGAATCTGCGCAAAGGCTTCAGCGACCGGCTGCTGATTGACGGTCTCGATTTCAAGCTGCCCAAGGGCGGCATCGTCGGCGTGATCGGTCCGAACGGCGCCGGCAAGACCACCTTGTTCCGCATGCTGGTCGGACAGGAACAACCCGACGGTGGGGCATTGAAGATCGGCGACACCGTCAAGCTGGCCTATGTGGACCAATCGCGCGACAGCCTCGCTCCCGACAAAACGGTTTGGCAGGAAATCTCCGACGGGCTGGACGTCATCGCCATCGGCAACTACCAGATCAACTCGCGGGCCTATGTGGGCCGCTTCAACTTCAAGGGGCCGGACCAGCAAAAATTCGTCAAGGATCTGTCCGGTGGCGAACGCAACCGGGTGCATCTGGCCAAGCTGCTGAAGAGCGGCGGCAACGTGCTGCTGCTGGACGAACCGACCAACGATCTGGACGTGGAGACGTTGAGGGCGCTGGAGGAAGCGTTGCTGGCTTTCGCCGGCTGCGCAGTGATCATCTCCCACGACCGCTGGTTCCTGGACCGCATCGCCACTCACATCCTGGCCTTCGAGGGCGATTCACAGGTGGTCTGGTTCGAGGGCAACTACGCCGACTACGAAGTAGACCGCAAGCGCCGGCTGGGTGTGGAGGCCGATCAGCCGCACCGGATCAAATACCGGAAGCTGGCTTGAAACGCTCTCACCCGATGAGAATCGCCGTTCCCATCGTCGAGTGGCCTACCCGCCGCTCGGCAGCTTCTGCCTCGTTGTTTGGATGTACCCGACCGGGCGTTTGCTTTTAGTCCACCGCCGGCAAACTGTCCAGCGGCCAGCGCGGCAGTACTTCGATAGCCGTATCCTCGCGCTGACCGGCCGCCAGCCGCCGCCAGCCGGCGTAGGCGATCATCGCGCCGTTGTCGGTGCAGAATTCCAGGCGGGGATAGTGGACCTGCCCGCCCAGTTCCGCTGTCACTTCCCGCAGCCGTTCCCGCAAGCGCCGGTTGGCACCGACCCCGCCGGCGATGATCAATCGCTTCAGCCGGGTAGCCTTGAGCGCCCGCCGGCACTTGATCGCCAGCGTCTCCACTACCGCTTCCTCGAAGGCGCGCGCCACATCGGCCCGATTCTCCACCGTTGGCTCCAACGTCCGCCAGGTATTGATGGCGGCGGTTTTCAGGCCGCTGAAACTGAAGTTGCAACCGGGCCGGTCGGTCATCGGCCGCGGAAACTGGAACCGCCCCGGAGCCCCCCGCTCCGCCAGCCTGGCCAGCGCCGGGCCACCGGGATAGGGTAAACCGAGCAGCTTGGCGGTCTTGTCGAACGCCTCGCCGGCGGCGTCGTCCACCGACTCGCCCAGAATGCGGTACTGGCCGATGCCGTCCACCCGCACCAGCAGGGTGTGGCCGCCCGACACCAGCAGCGCCACGAACGGGAATGGGGGCGGCTCCGGTTCCAGCATCGGAGCCAGCAGGTGGCCTTCCATGTGATGGACGCCGATGGCGGGAACCTGCCAGGCCCAGGCCAAGCCGCGCCCGATGGCCGCACCCACCAGCAGCGCGCCGATCAGCCCCGGCCCACGGGTATAGGCCACCCCGTTGACCTGGCGCGGCCCCACGCCCGCCTGCTGGAACAACCCGCGCAGCAGCGGCAGGGTCTTGCGGACGTGATCGCGGGAGGCCAGTTCCGGCACCACGCCGCCGTATTCGGCGTGCAGCGCGATCTGGCTGTGCAGGACATGCGCCAGCAGGCCCCGCTCGCTGTCGTACAGCGCCAGGCCGGTTTCGTCGCAGGAGGTTTCGATGCCGAGGACGATCATGGGAACTTGCTGATTTTGCATTTGGCCACCGGGGTGACTACAATTCACCGTTTATCAATTCTTCAACCCGACATTGTATCTGACCATGAATGAGGTGATGGGTTAATGCCTTCCGTGAAAGTCAAAGAGAATGAGCCGTTCGACGTCGCTCTGCGCCGCTTCAAGCGTTCCTGCGAGAAAGCCGGCGTCCTGTCCGAGGTCCGCCGCCGCGAGTCCTACGAAAAGCCCACTCAGGAACGCAAGCGCAAGCGGGCCGCTGCCGTCAAGCGCCATTTGAAGAAACTTTCCCGGGACATTTCCCGCCGCACCCGGTTGTTCTAGGTCGCCTCATCCCTGCCGCTGCCGCCTGCGAGGTTGCCGTCATGTCGCTCAAAGACCGCATTCAGGATGACATGAAAGCCGCCATGCGCGCCAAGGACAAACAACGCCTCGGCGCGATCCGTCTGATCCTGGCCGCTATCAAGCAGCGCGAGGTGGACGAGCGCATCGAGTTGAACGAGGTTCAGACGCTGGCCGTACTGGAAAAAATGATCAAGCAGCGCCGGGAATCGCTCGCCCAGTACCAGAACGCGGGCCGCGCGGACCTGGCTGACCAGGAAGCCTTCGAGATCGAACTGATCCAGGCCTACCTGCCGGCGCCGCTGAGCGAGGCCGAACTCGATGCCCTGATCGCCCACGCCATCGCCGCGACCGGCGCCCAGTCGGTGCGCGACATGGGCAAGGTCATGGCGGCGATCAAGGACCAGGCGCAGGGCCGGGCCGACATGGCTGCGGTCAGCGCCCGGGTTAAGGCCCGGTTCGGCGGTTGAACCGACGCTGTCGCCTTTCCTTCCCTCGATAAATTTGTTGCGCCCGACTGCTGACGGTCGGGCGCGCGTCCGCTAGGCTTTGGGGCTATGGCCGGCCGCATACCCCAGGAATTCCTCGATCAACTGCTGAACCGGGTGGATCTCGTCGAGATCGTCAACAGCCGGGTGCCGTTGCGCCGGGCGGGCCGTGAATTCATGGCCTGCTGCCCGTTTCACGCCGAAAAAACCCCGTCCTTCTCGGTGAGTCCGAGCAAGCAGTTCTATCACTGCTTCGGCTGCGGCGCTCATGGCAACGCCATCGGATTCCTGATGGACTACGAGCGGTTGGAATTTCTGGACGCCGTGGAGGAACTGGCCCGGCACGCCGGGCTGGAATTGCCCCAACGGGGCGACAGCGGAGATTCTTCCCGGACGCTGCTGGAGCGGGTCGCCCGGGCCGACCGGTTCTTTCGCCAGCAACTGCGCATTCATCCGGACCGGCAACGGGCGGTGGATTATTTGCGTCAGCGCGGCCTGACCGGCCAGATCGCCGGCGTCTTCGGTATCGGCTACGCGCCGCCAGGCTGGGACAACCTGTGCCGGGCGTTGCGTGGAGACGGGGTTCCAGCCGAGGATTTGCTCGCCGCCGGGCTGGCCAGCCGCGACGAGCAGGGCCGGTTGCGCGACCGCTTTCGGGATCGCATCATCTTTCCGATCCGCGACCGGCGCGGCCGGGTCATCGCTTTCGGCGGCCGGACGCTGGACGGCGACGTAACGCCCAAATATCTCAATTCCCCGGAAACGCCGCTGTTTCACAAGGGTTCGGAACTGTATGGCCTGTACGAGGCGCGCGCCCATAACCGGTCGTTGCCACGGCTGATCGTGGTCGAAGGATACATGGACGTGGTGGCGCTGGCCCAGCACGGCATCAGTTACGCTGTCGCCACACTGGGCACCGCCACTACCGCCGAACACATCGAGCGGCTGTTCCGAGTGGTCAACGACGTGGTGTTCTGCTTCGATGGCGACCGCGCTGGGCGGACGGCGGCCTGGCGGGCGTTGGAGGTGGCGCTGCCCTTTCTGCGCGATGGCCGGCAGATCGGTTTTCTATTCCTGCCCGAGGGCGAGGATCCGGATACGCTGGTTCGTCGGGAGGGGCAGGCGGCGCTCGAGCAGCGGCTGGAACAGGCGACCCCGCTGGCCGATTACCTGTTTGCCGAACTGCGCGGCCAGAGCAATCCCGAAACCCTGGCCGGCCGCGCCAAACTGGCCGAACTGGCCCGGCCGTTGCTGGAAAAGCTGCCCGATGGCCATTTCCGCGATCTGATGGGCGAACGGCTGCGGCAGGAAGCCGGGGTGAACGCCACCCGGTTGCGCCCGCCGCCCGTCGCCGCCAGTCGCGCTGACCACAATCTGCGCTTGATCCGCACCCCACTGCGCAAGGCGATTGCGTTGTTGCTGTACCGGCCAGAACTGGCGCAACAGGCGATGGTCAACGACTCCACTCCACTTGATAGCGGCGAGCCGGGAACCAGATTGCTGGCCGAACTGATTGAAACCTTGCGCGACCATCCCCAACTCAGCGTGGCCGCACTTTTGGAGCGCTATCGCGACACTGCAGAGGGTGCGATTCTGGAACGACTGGCGGCGTGGGAACCGGAAGCGCCGCCGGAAAGCTTCCAGTTCGATGCGGAATTCGCCGATATCCTGGCCTATCTAAGGCGGCGCGATGACCCGCGCGAACATCTACCGGATATTCTACTGCGGCGCGGCGCCCCCAGCGCGCTGAGCACCGAGGAACGTGAGGCGTTACGGAACCTTGGCAAGCCGCAAAAAATCTAAGGATTTTGGTTACGATAGCTAAATGTGGCATTCGTGATATGATTATTAATTTATGTTTTTCCTACCTTCGTCTGTGAACAGGTCATGAGCGAGCAGCAACAGTCGCAATTGAAGAAGTTGATCGCCCGCGGCAAGGAAAAAGGGTTTCTGACCTATGCCGAGGTGAACGACCATCTGCCTGATGACATCGTCGATCCCGAGCAGATCGAGGATATCATTTCGATGATCAACGACATGGGTATCGAAGTCCATGAATTCGTACCCGACACCGAAAATCTGCTGCTCAATGAGAACCCGGTTAGCGCCGATGACGATGTGGTGGCCGAAGAAGCCGCCGCCGCGCTGGCGGCCGTGGACAGCGAGTTCGGCCGCACCACCGATCCAGTGCGGATGTACATGCGTGAGATGGGGACAGTCGAGCTGCTGACCCGCGAGGGTGAAATCCAGATCGCCAAGCGCATCGAAGAGGGCATGAGCCAGGTGCTGTTGGCACTGGCCAGCTATCCGCCCACCATCGGCGAGCTTCTGCGGATTTATGACTCGATCAGTGAGAATGGCGTCCGGCTGTCCGACATCATCAGTGGTTTCAACGACATGGAGGAAGTGGTTCCGCCGCTGCCTGACGAAGCCCTGCTGCTGGCGGCCGACGATCCGGACGCGGTCGTGGTCGTTGACGAGGTAGCGGTGGTGAGCGACGAGGAGGACGAAGATGGGGAGGGGGCGGCTGTGATCGAGAGCGGCCCCGATCCCGAAGAGACCGCGCGCCGCTTCGCGGAGTTGCGCGCCTTGCATCAGGAAACGTTGGCCAGCATAGACGAGTTCGGCCTTCAGCATGATCGGACCCGGATCCTGCGCCAACAACTCGGTGACCGTTTCCTGCAATTTCGCCTGGTGCCGAAGACCCTGGATCAGTTGATCGCCAGTCTGCACGAGAGAGCCGAGCAGATTCGCGCGCATGAAAAGGAAATCATGAGCATTTGCGTCAATGGTGCGCAAATGCCGCGCAAGACCTTTATCACCTCGTTTCCGCAGAATGAAACCCGGCTGGACTGGGTGGATGAGCATATTCAAGCTGCCAAGAAGTATTCGCCCCTGATTACGGCGGCGCGGCGCGATGCGGTGATAGCGGCGCAATGGCGGCTGCAGGGTATCGAGCGGGAGGCGCGGCTGACGATTCACGAAATCAAGGATATCAACCGCCACATGTCCATCGGCGAGGCCAAGGCCCGCCGCGCCAAGAAGGAAATGGTCGAGGCCAATCTGCGCCTTGTGATTTCCATCGCCAAGAAATACACCAACCGGGGCCTGCAATTCCTCGATCTGATTCAGGAGGGCAACATCGGCCTGATGAAGGCGGTGGACAAGTTCGAATACCGGCGCGGCTATAAATTCTCGACCTACGCGACCTGGTGGATTCGCCAGGCGATCACCCGCTCGATCGCCGATCAGGCCCGCACCATTCGCATTCCGGTGCATATGATCGAAACGATCAACAAGCTGAACCGGATTTCCCGGCAGATGCTGCAGGAAATGGGTCGCGAGCCGACCCCGGACGAGCTGGCCCGGCGAATGGAAATGCCGGAGGACAAGGTCCGCAAGGTGATGAAAATCGCCAAGGAACCGATTTCGATGGAAACGCCGATCGGTGACGACGAGGATTCGCATCTGGGTGACTTTATTGAAGATATCAGCGTACTGTCGCCGGTGGACGCGGCCACGGTCGAGGGTTTGCGCGAAGCGACCCGCGAGGTACTGTCAACGCTGACCCCGCGCGAAGCCAAGGTGCTGCGGATGAGGTTTGGGATTGACATGCCGACCGATCACACACTGGAGGAGGTCGGCAAGCAGTTCGATGTGACCCGCGAGCGGATTCGGCAGATCGAGGCCAAGGCGCTGCGCAAGCTGCGGCACCCGAACCGTTCGGAGCAGTTGCGCAG
>JAGTSD010000394.1 GCA_018262135.1 Pseudomonadota bacterium
GGCGTTCGAGAAAATCTTTGACAACACCATCCGCTGGAACCTGCTGGGCAAGGACAAGACCTTCAAGAGCCTCAAGTGCAAGCTGATCGTCAGCCTGCTTGAACCCACCGACACTGGCCCGTTCATCGGGTTCAAGCTCCATCCTGATCTGGAGCCGGCCATCAAGGACCCCCGGCTGTTCGCCCGGATCAAGCTCATCATGATGGCGATTCTGGCCAAGCCCAAGTATGCCTTTCCGCTCTATGAAATTCTGTCCGACTGCTACTCGCGGGGCGAACGGGTGGCCCGGCTATCCCTGCAGGAGTTGAAGGATTCGCTGGGCATCGCGGGACCCTATTACGATCAGTTCATCGCGTTCAAGAAGGAAGTGCTCCGGCCGAACCTGGCCGCCATCAACCAGAACACCGACTGCCAGGTCGCGTACGACACCTACCGGGAGGGGAGAAAAGTAGCGGGCGTGGTATTCACCATCGACAAGCAGGACTGGCGTCCGCCTCTGCTGGAGGAGCATCTGCGCGAGTTGCAGACCTACTACCAGCCAGCCCCGGCCAGCCCACCGGCCCTGAGCGCGCCGCTGGTTCCCAACGCGGACGAACAGGCGTTCGTGGACAGCGTGAAGCTTCACCAGGTCGCCGAGGCCGACGCCTTGCAGGCGATCCGGACCCACGGCCTGAATGGCGCGCGGGCGATTCGCGATTACGCCCTGCGGCAGGCCGCACGCCGCAAGGGAACGAAGGATCAGGTGCGGGATCTCGCGGCCTACATGGCGCGCTGCTTCCGTGAGGGTTATGGCCGGTGGGAAGAGCACGACCAGCCGGACCCGAAACGCGCCGAAGCCTTCCGTCAGGAGGCTCAACCCAACGGGAAAGCGCCGTCCGAGGCCGAAAGCCTTGCTATCGAACTGAGAACCGCGTTCCGGGCGCATCAGAGCCAGCTTGTGGACGAGCGGCTGGATTGCATGTCGGCGGAGGAGCGGTCGCGCTTCGACGACGAGTTCGCCGCCCGCCACGCGATTTGGGCGCAAAAATTTCGCGAGGTTGGCCCCACGACGCCCCTGCTGCGCTCGGCCTTCCAGGCGTTCGCTGCGGAAACGCTGCTCGACCCCGAGCAAAAGGACATCGTCGCATTTGCCCGGGACCGCTCGGTCTCGGCCGAGGTCATCGAGTGGTTGCGGAAGGTGGTTTGAAAATCGCCAACCGACCCGCCCCGCCAATGCGGCTCAAGCGGGTGGCTGCTGATCCAGCCAGTAGTCCAGTCCCTGGGCGTTGAGTTCGATATCCATTCCCAGCACTTCGCGCCGCTGTTCGGCGTTCAGCGGCCAGCCCTGCCGCTGGGCCTCGGCATCCATCAGCGCCCACAATCCGGCCAGAATCCGCGCGCCGCGCTCCGGACCCGCAGCGCGCTCCCGTTCGGCCACCGCGAGATGCGCGTCAATCAGCCGATGCAGGTCGTCGCCCAAACGCGGGATGTCGGTCACGCGGGAAAAGTGGGTGAGGTACAACGCCGCTGGCTGGCAGGCCAGAATGCGATCCACGGAGGCGTGCATGACTGCCGGGTCGAACTGGGTGGGTGAGGTGGTGGGAATCACCGACGGCCGCCCGGCCACATCCAGTTCGCGGAAGGACAGGCCGAAGATGTCGCCAGTGAACAGGCAGCCGCTGCGCGCATCGAGCAGGCACAGATGGTGGCGGGCGTGGCCGGGCGTTTCCAGGCAGGTCAAAGTCCGGCCAGCGAGTTCGAAGCTGAAGCCATCGCCGGCAGCCAGAATCCGGTCGGCGGGGACTGGCAGCAGTTCGCCGTACAAGCGATGGGCTTCGTCCGCGCCGTAGACCGCCTGGACGGCGGCGAACAGTTTGGTGGGATCGGCCATGTGCGGTGCGCCGCGCGGATGCACGACCAGCCGCGCCTCGGGGAAAGCCTGCATCATCGCGCCGGCGCCACCGGCATGATCCAGATGGACGTGGGTCAGGAACACGTAGTCCACGCTGGCCGGCGACAGACCCAGGATTTGCAGGGCTTCCAGGGCGCGCGGCAGGCAGGCGTTGCTGGCGGTGTCCACTACGGCGACCCGTCCGTGTTCGACGATGAGGTGAATGGCGGCGAGCTGGGGCCGGATGTAGCCGGAATCGAAGGCGTAAATGCCATGGTCGTAGCGCAATAGTTCGAGCATGAGCGTTCTCGTTGTTATCGGAGGGTGAATTCGGGTGTGCTCGATCCCTGAGTTTCGACGCCAGCCAGCGCTGCCGGCATGGTTCGATCCACCGCCAGCCGCGCTACCCAGGCGTTCGTCGCGCTGGCCGTGATCCTCTGCACGCCGTTGGGGAACAGGCCGCCCGCCAGCACCAGCAGCGCCATGACGCCGGCGATCAGAACTTCCCGCGGCCGCAAATCCATCGCCGTCGCTGCCGCCGGATCGGTGACCGGTCCCAGGAACGCCCGCTGGAAGAAGCTGAGGAAATAAGCCGCGCCCAGCACCGCGCTGCTGACGGCGACCAGCGCCAGACCAGGATGGGTTTGCCAGGCCCCGATCAGGATCAGCAGTTCGGCGGCGAAGCCGCTGGTTCCCGGCAGGCCGATGGAGGCCATGCCGAGGAGCAGGAAAAAGGCCGTCAGTCGAGGCAGCGGCCGGGTCAGCCCACCCAGGCTCGCCAGATCGGTCGAACCCAGCCGGTGGTGCAGAAAACCGGCGATCAGGAACAGGCCGCCGGCGATCACCCCGAAGTTCGCCAGTTGGAACACCGCGCCCTGCACGCCCTGAAGGTTCAGCCCGTAGTCTTGCGCGGCTTCTGGGGCCATTGGGAGGGCAAAACGGAGGATGCCGAAAGCGCCGAGTTTGAGGCCCACCAGCAGCGCGCTCAGTCCCGTCGGCCCCTCGCGGAGCACGGTCGGCAGCCAGGTATGGAACGGAAACAGCGGGGCCTTGACGGCGAAGCCGAAAAACAGCAGCAGAAAAACCGGAACCTGCGCCGAGATCGGGAGTGGATGTTCGAGCAGCACCAGATAGTCGAAGCTCAACCCGCCGGGCGCGGGAACGCCGACGGTGCTGGCGTGACCCAGTCCCAGCAGCAGGATGGCGAACAGCAACAGGACGCCGCCGGCCAGCATGAACAGGGTGTATTTGGTCGCGGCGAAGCGCCGTTCCGGCCCGATGCCCCACAGGCTGATCAGGAAATAGATCGGGACCAGGGTCAGTTCCCAGAACAGGAAGAACAGCACCAGGTCGAGGGCGCAAAACACGCCGATGGTGAAGCTCTCCAGCGCCAGCAGCAGGGCGAAGTACAGCCGGGGCATGAACTGGATGGAAGTCCAGGAGGCCAGGATGACGCCGCAGAACAGCAATGCCGTCAGCGGCGGAAACAGGGCGGCGATGCCGTCAATGCCGAGCAGGTACTGGACGTTCAGGCTGGGAATCCAGGATGCTCGTTCCACCAGTTGCATCCCGGCGCTGTCCTGGTTCAGGGCCGCCAGCATCGCCAGCGCCAGGATCAGTTCCAGCACGGCCCCGACCAGCGCCACAACCCGCGCGGCGCG
>JAGTSD010000395.1 GCA_018262135.1 Pseudomonadota bacterium
AGCGCCGAGGAAAAGCGCGAAATCGGCATTCTCAAGGCCATCGGCTGGGAAACCGGCGATATTCTGCGGATGAAGCTGTGGGAGGGCGCGTTGTTGTCGCTGACCGCGTTTCTCGCCGGCTATGCGCTGGCCTGGCATCAGGTGTTTTACGCCGGCGCGGCGCTGTTCGGGCCGGTGCTGAAAGGCTGGGCGGTGCTGTATCCTGAACTCCAGTTGACGCCGGCGGTGGACGTGCAACTGATCCTGGTGCTGCTGGCGGTCAGCGTGCTGCCCTACATCGTCGCTACTCTGATTCCGATCTGGCGGACGGCCACCGCCGATCCCGATGCGGTGATGCGCGGATGATCGAATTGACCGAAGTCAGCAAGACTTTCAATCAGAACCAGCCCAACGAGTGCCGGGCGCTGCGCGGCGTCAGCCTGCGGCTGGAGCGCGGCGGTGTCACGGTGTTCAAGGGGCCGAGCGGTTCGGGCAAGACCACCCTGCTGACCCTCGTCGGCTGCCTGGCGCGGCCTACCGCCGGGCGGATCGCGCTCGACGGCCGGTTGCTGTCCAACCTGCCGGAGCGGTTTCTGACCGACGTGCGGCGGCACACCTTCGGGTTCGTGTTCCAGCAGTTCAACCTGATTCGCGGCCTGACCGTGCTGGAAAACGTGATGCTGCCGGCCTACCCGCTGGGCCGACCCCACCGCGAGCTGATGGATGCCGCCCAAGCGTTGCTCGACCGCTTCGGGTTGGGGGCGAAGGCCGCCAGTCGCATTGAATGGCTGTCCGGCGGCGAAGCGCAGCGCACCGCCCTGGCCCGCGCCCTGATCAACGACCCGGCGGTGCTGATCGCGGACGAACCGACCGCCAACCTCGACAGCGCCCTGTCGCGGGAAGTGCTGGCGCTGCTGGCCGAACTGGCGGCGCAGGGCCGGACGGTGTTCATCAGCAGCCACGATCCGCTGGTGTTCGAGGCCACTCAGATCAACCGGGTGATCGAAGTCCACGACGGCCAAATTGCTGGAGACCGCCGATGCTGATCACGCCCGCCATCGTCGCTCTGCAAGGCATCGCTCTCAGCGTGGCTGGCACGGTGCTGCTGGCCAGCGGGTTCGCCGGGCGGATTCTGCGCCGCTGGGACATTCACAGCGGCAGCGAATTGCAGTTGCGGATGGAGCGGCAAACCTATCTGATCTCCACCCTGCTCGGATTCGCGCTGGGCGCGGAGTTGTTGTCGTTGTTGCTGTTCGTCCATACCGCCGAAAGCCTTTCCAGCCAGTTCGTCGGCGCGATGTGCGCCACTGGCGTGCTGAACGTCAATGGTTTCGGCTTTCCGACCCTGTTGCTGAAGATCGCGGTGTTCTTCCTGGCGGCGCTGTGGCTGCTGCTGAACCGGGTGGACAACCGGGGCTATGACTATCCGCTGGTGCGGGTGAAATACGGGTTGCTCATGGTCATCGCGCCGCTGACCGTGGCCGAAGGGGTGGTGCAGACCAGTTATTTCCTGGGACTGACGCCGGAAGTGATCACCTCCTGCTGTGGTTCGCTGTTCAGTTCGGAGAGCAAGGGCGTGGCGGCGGAACTGGCGGGGCTACCGCCATGGCCGACGCTGGTGCTGTTCTACACCGCCGTGCTGTTGATTGCGGTGGTGGGTCTGGCCTTTTTGCGCTGGCTGTGGATCGGGCCGTTGTTCGCCACACTCAGCCTGCTGGGCTTTGCGGTCGCCATCGCCGCTATCATCGCCTTCCTGTCGCTGTACGTGTACGAGAACCCCAACCACCACTGCCCGTTCTGCCTGCTGAAAGTTGGCTACGACTACGTCGGCTATGCACTTTACCTGCCGCTGTTCGCCGCCGCTGCCATGGGATTGAGCGCCGGCATCATCGCGCCGTTCCGCCGCGTCGTCAGCCTGCAGGAGGTGATTCCTGGCGAGGTTCGGCGGCTGACAACGCTGGCCCTTATCGGTTTCGGGCTGTTTTACGCGCTGGCGACCTGGCTGGTGTTGCGGTCGAATTTGATCCTGCTGGGTTGAAGCTAAACTGAAGTTGCGTCGGCCGGTGCTCTGGGTACACGCCGTCATTTTTCACATCTTTGACCTTCAGGAACTGCCCCCATGTTGATGTCCGGTCAGGATTACCGCGATTCATTGCGTCGCTATCAGCCACAGGTTTACGTCAACGGCCGCCGGATCGAATCGGTGGCTGACGAACCGTTGCTGGCCCCAGGCGTGAACGCCGTGGCGCTGACCTACGACTTCGCCCTGCGCGAGGACGTGGCGGCGCTCATGCGCGCGGCCCGGCCGGATTTGGCCGGCGGCCAGCCGGTGAACCGGATGATCGCCATTCCCGCGACGACCGAGGATTTGCTCGACAAGCTGGAGGCGGTGCGGCTGGTGTGCCAGGAAACCGGCTGCGCGCAACGCTATCTGGGTGGCGACGCTCTGGCCGCAATCCGGCAGACGACCGCGCGGGTGGATGCCGATCTCGGCACGGTCTACGGCGAACGCTTTCGCGCCTATCTGGAACGAGTGTACGCGGAGGATTTGGCGCTCGGGGTGGCGATGACCGATGGCAAGGGCGACCGCAGCCACCGGCCCAGCCAGCAGGCCAATCCCGACGCCTATGTCCGCATCGTCGAACGCCGCCCGGATGGTATCGTCATTTCCGGCGTCAAGGCGATCATTACCGGCGCTCCCTATCTGCACGAGCTGTTGGTGATGCCGGGACGGAACATGACCGAGGCCGACGCCGCTTACGCAGTGTGCTGCGCCGTGCCG
>JAGTSD010000396.1 GCA_018262135.1 Pseudomonadota bacterium
CTGCACCCTGCTCGGCATGCCGCCGCGCAACCTGGACCATATTCTGGGGGTCCGCTCCGCCATCCCGGAGGCCCCGCTGGAGGTCGCCGTCGGTATCCCCGCCGAACTGCTCCGCCGCCGGCCGGACATCCGCACCGCCGAACTTCAGGCCGCCGCCCAGTGCGCCCTCATCGGCGTGGCCAAGGCGGACCTCTACCCGGCGTTCACCCTGGTCGGCAATTTCGGGTTCCTGTCGAGCGATGTGGGCAGATTCAGCCTCAGCGATATTGCCTCCTCGAAGAGCCGATTCGCTTCCTTTGGGCCTTCGTTTTCCTGGAACGTGCTGAACTACGGCCAGATCACCAACGTTGTACGCGTCCAAGACGCTCTGTTCCAAGAGTTGATTTTCAGCTACCAGGACACGGTACTGCGGGCACAGCAGGAAGTGGAGGATGGGCTGTCCGTCTTCCTGCAGTCCCAGAAACGTCTCATCTTCCTGGAGGAGGCGGCCGTGGCGGCCAAGCGTTCAGCGGATCTCGCGCTGATTCAGTACCGCGAAGGCGCCACCGATTACACCACCGTGCTCACCGCGCAAACGGCGCTGTTGGCTCAGCAGGACAACCTGGCTGCCGGGCAAGGCGATGTGCCCCAGGGGTTGATTTCGGTCTACCGCGCTTTAGGGGGTGGCTGGGAAACGCGCGAGGGGAAGAGTTTCCTGCCGGCCGACGTCACCATCGCCATGGGCAACCGCACCAACTGGGGCGAGCTTCTCGAACCGGCGGCCGTCGAGCCGCAAACGGAAAGACAACTCCTGACACCTGACTGGTAGGAGGAATTGCGATATGACTCGAGGCGTATTCAGGTGTGCAGCCGCGATGGCGATACTGATCGCGATGTTGGTTTCCACGGCCGGGTGCGACCAGAAGGAAAACAAATTTGTCCCGCCCCCGCCGCCCCCGGTCACCGTTAGCCGGCCGGTCGAGCAGCCGGTGACCGAATACATCCACCTCACCGGCAACACCCAGGCCGTGGACCAGGTCCAGCTGGATGCGCGGGTTGAGGGTTTGCTGACCAGTATCCATTTCAAAGACGGGGACTTGGTGAAAAAGGGCGACCTGCTCTTCCTCATCGAGCAGGACATTTACAAGGCCAAGGTGCAGCAGGCCGAAGGCCAGCTGGCAGCGGCCCAGGCGCAGCTGCTGCGCGCCGGCCAGGAGTACGACCGGCAGGTCTCCCTCCTGAAGCAGAACGCCACCGCAAAGTCAGAGGTGGAGAAATGGAAGGCCGAGCGCGACGCGGCCGAGGCCAACATCGTCGAGGCCAAGGCCAGCCTGGAACTGGCCCGGATCAATCTCGGCTACACCCGGGTGATGGCGCCCTTCGACGGCCGGATGGACCGGCACCTCGTCACCCCCGGCAACCTCGTGGGCGCCGGCAGGCCCACAGCCTTGGCCAATATCACCCGCATGGACCCGATCTACGCCTACTTCACCCTGAACGAACGCGATCTGATTCGACTCGTGGGTGCAACGGGCAGGCAGGTCAACTACAAGGAAACGGTGGTTCCCGTGTTTGCCGGCATCCAGGAAGGGAAGGCCTACCCCTTTGAGGGGCGGCTCGATTTCGCCGCCACGGGGCTGGACCCGAGCACGGGCACCATCCTGCTGCGTGCGGTATACAAAAACCCCTTGAGCGCTGCTGGCGTGCCCGCCATGGTGCCGGGGATGTTCGTGCGCCTGCGCATCCCCGTCAATGTACGCGAAAAAGCCCTGCTCGTCTCGGACCGGGCCCTGGGGGTCGACCAGGGCGGCCGATACCTGCTTGTTGTCAACGACCAGGATGTCGTGGAACAGCGGCCGGTGAGAGTCGGCGCGAACGTAGACGGGATGCGAGTGATCGAAGAGGGCCTCAAGCCGGAGGACTGGGTGGTCGTGAGCGGCATCCAGCGCGCACGGCCCGGCGCCAAGGTGACGCCGGTCAAGGAGGGAGCGGCCCCTGCCGCCGCACCCGCGAATCCATAACGGAGACCCAGCATGATATCGCGGTTCTTCATCGAAAGGCCCATCCTGGCGAACGTCATTGCCATCTTGATCATCATTCTCGGAGCGGTGGCCGTTCTCGGGCTGCCCGTGGCCCAGTACCCCGATATTACGCCGCCCACCGTGCAGGTCACGGCCACCTATCCCGGGGCCAGCGCCAGAGTGGTGGCCGACACCATCGCGCTGCCGATCGAGCAGCAGGTGAACGGCGTCCAGGACATGCTCTACATGCAGTCCACGAGCGCCAGTGACGGCACCTACAAGCTCGTCATCACCTTCAAGGTGGGCACCGACCTGGACATGGCCCAGGTCCTGGTGCAGAACCGCGTCGCCACCGCCGTGCCCCAACTGCCGCTCGACGTGCAGAATCAGGGGGCCGTCACCAAGAAGGTCTCTACCGCCATCCTGCAGGTCGTCAATCTCTATTCCCCTGAGGGCCGCTACGACAGTCTCTTTCTCAGCAACTACGCCTGGATCAACCTGCGGGACGTACTGGCGAGGCTGCCGGGGGTGGGCGATGTCATCGTCTTTGGCGTGGGCCAGTACAGCATGCGAGTGTGGCTGGACCCCGAACTGCTCAAGACTTTCGGCCTCGATCCCAGCGACGTCGTCAGTGCCATCCAGCAGCAGAACCTCCAGGTGCCGGCCGGCCAAGTTGGCATGCCACCCGCGCCCGCGGGGCAAAGCTTTCAGTTCCCGGTGAACGTGGCTGGTCGCCTGGATGAGGTCGAGCAG
>JAGTSD010000397.1 GCA_018262135.1 Pseudomonadota bacterium
GGGTGTTTCCGGCCATCGACATCAACCGCTCCGGCACCCGCCGCGAGGAACTGCTGGCCGATCCGGACGATTTGCAGAAGATGTGGATCCTGCGCAAGCTGCTGCATCCGATGGACGAGTTGCAGGCGATGGAATTCCTGCTGGAGCGGCTCAAGAACACCAAGACCAACAAGGACTTCTTCGAGTCCATGAAGCGCTGATAAAATCATGATCGTTCCATGAACGCCACGTTCCAATCCACCCTCCATTCGCTCTTTCCCCCCCGTCCCACCCTGCCCGCCCTGCTGGCGTTGCCGTTCGCACTGATTCCCGGCCCGGTGCATTCGACCCTCCTGACCACGGCCTTGAACGTCCTGTTCGCCGGTCGAATTCAACAAGGCGACGAGTTCGGGTTCCTGCGCGACCGGGTGCTGGCGATCAAGGTGCGCGACGCCAAGGTGGAATACCACTTCCGCTACGCCGGTCCCGCCGGTTTTGTCCCGGTTCAAACGGCGCAAACGCCGGATTTGACGATCAGCGGCACGATCTACGATTTTCTGGCGCTGGCGACCCGGCACGAGGATTCCGACACGCTGTTTTTCAACCGCCGGGTGGTGATGGAAGGCGATACCGCCCTGGGGCTGGAACTGAAAAACCTGCTGGACGGGATGGACCCGGAGGCGCTCGGCGGGCCGTTGCCGCGGATGCTGCGCGCCGCCAACAGCCTGATGGCGGCTTACGAGCGAGTCAGCGGTCAGGCGGCCTGACCGTCCCGGCGGTCAGGAAAAATCTTCGATCACCTTCCCCCGCAACGGGATCAGGAGGATTCAACCCCGTGAGCGACGCCAATAAAAACAACGCTCCTCCCTTGGTCCGTCATTTTCGCCAAATCCTGCTCTGGCCCTTGCAGGTGATGCACGCCCGGGTGCGGGAACCGCACATCTCGAAATATTGGGAATTGCTGGACGCGATGGGCGAGCAGTCTCCCTGGCGGGAAGTGGAGGATGAATTCGGCGACCCCGATGATTTTCAGGAACGCCATTACAAGGAATTCATCACCTTCCTGCCCTACGTGCAGCGCTTCCTGTATGGGGAGGGCACCGGCCGCGAAGCCCAGACCGGCTACGGCAAGTCGCCGATTCGCGTCTACCGTCGCCGGGACATCGCCAAAATGCGGGCCGTGCTCGACGAGCAATCGCCGCCGGTGGTGTTCGAGGTCGCTCATGTGGACCTCTATTTCTTCTACGACATCGACATCATCATCCTGGCGGTGGAGTTTTACGCCAACGATTTGCCGCTGCCGCTGGCCCAGGAGGCGCTGTTCAAACTGGGGCGGGCTTATCCGGCGTTCTGGGAGGCTGGCGGTCAGGGCGGACAATGCCCGCGCCGGGTAGAGTGGCTGGCGGCGACCGGCGAGACTCTGGCGGCGTCCGACTACGAAAACCGGCGCAAATATCTCAATTTCGTCTGCCAGCACCGCTCCCCCAACGTCGCCGCCCACTGGGACTATCTGCTGCAACCGCTGGTCCTCTATCACTCCGACCGCGAGGGCATGATCCGCTTCCGGCAGATCGAATATCACCGGATGCCGCTGCTGGCCTATCTCAGCTTCGACGACCCGTCAGCCCTGACCCGCGGCGACTTTGCCCGACTGGCGCTGATCACCCGGTCGGGGCCGTCGGATACGCTCCCTTATTCCGAACAGGAACTGATTGATTTCGAGCAGCGCTACTGTTACGACAAGTTCTGGAATCCCACCAATCCGGCGCTCGGCAGTCGCTACCTGTGTTGCGGCCACGCCTTCGTGATGATCGGCAAGGCCGGCGACCGTTTCTTCGCCGACGCGGATACCGGGTTGTTGGGCCAGTTTCGCCATCAGTATTTCCTGGTCAACCTGATCGCCCATTTCCACAAGGCCACCCTGATGCTGTTCTCGGAATGGCTGGTGACGGCGATCAGCCAACTCGACATCCGGGACGTGGATTCAGTCAAAACGTTCAAGCGGGAAATCCGCCGGATCTTCGAAACTTTCCTGCGCTTCACCCACCGCTACTGGTTCCACGAGGTTTCCAATCAGGCGCAGGCCAAGGATCTGTTCCGGATGTTGACCGGCCATCTCGAAACCGACCGGATTTACCGGGATGTCAGCGAGGCGGTCAAGGAAATGAATCAATATCTGGACAGCGACGGGTTGCGCCGTCAGGCGAACACCGTGGTGCGGCTGACCGTGGTCACCACGCTGGGCTTGATCGCCACCGTCTCGACCGGTTTTCTGGGCATGAACATTTTCGACGAGACTGGCCAGCCGGGCTGGGTCAAGGCGCTGATTCTGGCAGTGGTGCTGATTCCCAGCATCCTGCTGGTGTTCTATGGCGTGGCCAAGTCCAAGGTGCTGTCGGATTTCCTGGAAGCTCTGGCGGACGAGCGGCTGACCTTACGCGACAAGCTGGGCGTGTTGTTCAAGGTGTGGAGGAAGTAATCGCCCAAGATCCACTGATTGGCTATCTGGAGAGAGTCCATGCCGGAATTTACCTGTCTGACCGTTACGCTGGCGGATGCCATCGCCTGGATCGAACTGAACCGCCCCGACAAGGCGAATGCCTTGAATGGAACGTTGTGGCGGGAGATCGGCGAAGCGTTTCGCTGGGTGGACGAGACGCCCGAGGCGCGGGTGGCGATCCTGAGCGGCGCCGGCCGACATTTCTGCTCGGGCATTGATTTCGAACTGATGGGTCAGGTGCTGGGCGCGGTGGAAGAACTGGGGCCGGGCCGC
>JAGTSD010000074.1 GCA_018262135.1 Pseudomonadota bacterium
CCGGGAAATCCACGCCTTGAGCATTCGGGCGTGGACCCCGGAAGAAGCGTTGAATCCTGACCCTGTAACCTAAACCAACCCCTGTGGAATCTCCCATCATGCGTAAAACCCATAAATTGACCCTCCCGCTCTTGGCGTTGTCCTCGACCTTGCTGCTGTCCGGCATGGCTCTGGCAGCCGAAGAAAAGAAAGCCGAACCAGCGCCTGCACCTGCGCCAGCCGCTGCCGCCCCTGCCAAGGCCGCGCCAGCCGCGTTCACCATTCCCGATCCGGTCGCGGTGGTCAATGGCACGCCGATCGCCAAAGCGGCATTCAATCAATACACTCAGCAACTGCGCGGCAAAGCCAAAGCGGATACGGCGGAAGCCAGCAAATCGCTGGTGGATCAACTGGTCATGGAAGAGTTGCTGGTACAGGAAGCCGCCAAGCAGAAGCTGGCCGACGATCCACAGGTCAAGCAACAGTTGGAAATGATCCAGCGCAACCTGCTGGCCAGCACCGTGGTGCGCCGGATGTTGAGCGCGAACGCGCCCAGCGAGGAGGCGATCAAGAAGGAATACGACACCGCCGTCGCGGCGATGAAGGGCAAGGAGTACAAGGCCAGTCACATCCTGGTGGACTCCGAGGACAAGGCCAAGGAAGTCATCGCCGAACTGAAGAAGGGCGGCAATTTTGCCGAACTGGCCAAGGCCAAGTCCAGCGACAGCTCCGCGGCCAACGGCGGCGACCTGGGCTGGTTCACGCCCAGCATGATGGTGCCCCCGTTCGCAGAGGCAGTCGCCAAAATGGAGAAGGGCAAGTACAGCGAACAGCCGGTGAAAACCGACTTCGGCTGGCATGTCATCCTGCTGGAGGACAGCCGTGACGCCACCCCGCCGTCCATGGACGAATTGAAGCCGCAAATCACGCAGATGCTGCAAAGCCGGATGGTGAACGACTATCTGGAAAAACTGAAAGCCGGCGCCAAGATCGAGATCAAGGAGATTCAGGTGAGCGAAGCCAAGCCCGCCGCCGCCCCGGCAGCAGCCGCCAAGGAAGAGAAGAAGGCTGACAGCCAGGAACCCGCCAAGGAAGAGAAGAAATAAACAGCAGGTTGGGGGGAGGCCGTCAGGCCGAACCCCCCTATATTGCAGGTGGATCCGTAGGAGGACAGCGACCCATGAGCGCTATCATTCTGGATACCCTGGAATACGCCGCCAAACTCAAGGCCGGCGGATTTACCGACCAACAGGCGGAAACCAGGCGCGCGCCTTGGCGGACGTCGTTGAAAAACAACTCGTCACGCGGCACGATATTGACGCACACGAAACCAATCTGCGGCGGGATATTGAAATGCTGCGGGTTGAGTTGAAGCAGGATATCGAAACCCTGCGCACGGACAGCAAGCGCGACATCGAAGTTTTGCGCGCCGAAGTCAAAAAGGACATCGCCAACGCCAAGGCGGAATTGATCCGCTGGGTGGTGGCTGTGGGTTTCCTGCAATCCGCCCTGATGGTGGGCATTCTGGCAAAAATCGCCCAGCTGATTTGACGCACAGGCGGCCAGGCCCCTACGCTTCCAGCAACGCCAGCAATTCCGCCTCGTCCAGCACCGTCACGCCCAGTTCCCGCGCCTTGTCCAGCTTGGAGCCGGCCTCGCGGCCCGCCACCACGTAATCGGTTTTCTTCGACACGCTGCCGCTCACCTTGGCGCCCAGCGCGCGCAGCCGGTCCGAAGCCTGATCGCGGGTCAGCGACTCCAGCGTTCCCGTCAGCACGATGGTTTTTCCAGCCAGCGGTTGCTCGACAGCCTGCTTGACCTCTGTTTCCGGCCAGCGTACCCCGGCGGCCCGCAACCGGGCGATCACTTGCTGATTGTGAGGTTCCTGGAAAAACGCGCGAATTGCGGCAGCAACGACCGGGCCAATATCCGGCGCCTGTTGCAAACGTTCCTCCTCGGCGGTCATCAGCGCTTCCAGCGTACCGAAATGGCTGGCCAGGGTCAGCGCTGTGGCCTCGCCCACTTCACGGATGCCCAGGGCGTACAGGAACCGGGCCAGAGTCGTGGTCTTGCTCCGCTCCAGGGCTTCGACCAGTTTGGCGGCGGATTTGGCCCCCATCCGCTCCAGCCCGGCCAGCGTCGCCACGTCCAGACCGTACAGGTCAGCGGGATTGCGCACCAGATCCCGTTCCACCAGTTGCTCCACCAGTTTGTCGCCCAGACCCTCGATGTCCAGCGCCCGGCGCGAGGCAAAATGGCGGATCGCCTCCTGGCGCTGGGCGCGGCAGTACAAACCGCCGATACAGCGCGCCACCACCTCCCCTTCCAGGCGCACGACCCGCGACCCACACACCGGACAGGTTTCCGGCATCGCAAACGGCCGAGCGTCAAGGGAACGGCGTTCCAGGACCACGCCGGCCACCTCGGGGATGACATCGCCCGCCCGCCGCACGATCACGGTATCGCCCACCCGTACGTCCTTGCGGGCCACTTCATCGGCGTTGTGCAAAGTGGCGTTGGTGACCGTGACGCCGCCGACGAACACCGGCCTAAGTCGTGCGACCGGCGTGATCGCGCCGGTGCGGCCCACTTGAACCTCGATGGCTTCGACCAAGGTCAATTCTTCCTGGGCCGGAAATTTGTGCGCCACGGCCCAGCGCGGCTCGCGGGTGCGAAAACCCAGTTGTTGTTGCCAGTCCAGACGATTGACCTTGTAAACCACACCGTCAATATCAAAGGGCAGCGCATCGCGTTTTCCCGCAATGGCACGATGAAACGCCATCAACTCATCCGCGCCTCGCGCCACCGTCCGCTCGCCGCACACCGGCAGACCCCATGCCATCAGGGCATCGAGCAAGGCGCTCTGGGTGGCGGGCAACTCCCAGCCCTGCACTTCGCCCAGTCCGTAGGCAAAAAATGAGAGCGGCCGCTTGGCGGCCAGGTTCGGGTCGAGTTGCCGGATGCTGCCCGCTGCGCCGTTGCGCGGGTTGACCAGCGTGGGCAGACCGGCGGCGCGCTGCCGAGCGTTGTAACGCTCGAAGTCCGGGCGGCTCATATACACCTCGCCGCGCACCTCCAGCACTTCGGGTACAGCACCTTGTAGTCGGAGCGGTACGACCTGGATGGTGCGCACGTTCTGAGTGACATCTTCGCCCGTCTCACCGTCGCCGCGCGTGGCGGCCTGTACCAGTACGCCGCCTTCATAACGCAGGCTGACAGCCAACCCGTCGAACTTCAGTTCACAGGCATACTCGACAGGCACGGTATCTTCGCTCAGGCCCACCTCGCGCCGTACTTGAGCGTCAAAGGCCCACGCGCCACCCGGGCCAGTATCGGTTTCAGTGCGAATAGACCGCATCGGAATCCGATGCCGCACCGGCATAAAAGCCTCCAGCGGCTTGCCGCCCACTCGCTGGGTCGGGGAATCGGGCGCGATCAGCTCTGGATGCGCGGTTTCCAACTCCTGGAGTTCCCGAAACAGCCGGTCATACTCGGCGTCGGGAATCTCAGGGTCATCGAGGACGTAATAGCGATAGCCATGCCAGCTCAGTCGCTCGCGCAACCACGTGGCGCGAGCCCGAACATCGGCGGGAATCGCCATCATGCCCCCCCGATCAGTCCAGTTGACCCAGCCAGCGCCGCTCCAGGTCGGCGACCTGGTCGCGCAGTTGCAGCAGCATCGGATTGGTCAGTCGATTATGGCGCTCGTCGCAAATGGTTCCGCCGAGATTGCGCGCCAGATGGTCGGCACCGATCACCAGCAGATCCAGCGCCTCCGTCCCCTCCAGCGGACCCGGCAAGTGCATGAACAGCAACAGCCCTGGCGTGGATAAATCGTGCAGTGTCCACGGATCGAACGCGCCCGGCTTGCGCAGGTGCGCCATCCTGAAAATCGGCCCGTCTTCAGCAGCTCCCCGCTCCGGGAACCGTTCGAACACCCCATCGGCATTCAGCCGAAGACCCAGTTCCTCGGCTGCTGCCTGGATGCGTGGTCCTTCGAAGGACTGCCCGCGCGGCGCCATCACGGTCAAGACCACCGTCATGGACAATTCCGTCGCCGCATCGGCCTCCCGCTGCGTCTCCACCGGCATCTCCACCACGGGGGGCGCGGAGTCAGCATCCGCCTTGTCTCTCCGATCCACGTTCTTCGGCTCGACCGGATGGATCTCCACATCGACCAGAACCTTGTCCGCCAAATGGTGATCGGCGGTAATCCGGCCCAGCTCGCCGAAGTTATATTCCAGCAACGAATCCGGCTGAGGCGGCGACTCGCCGAATACCACCGGTTCCCTTTCCGGACGCCGCCGGCGCTTGCCGATCTCCTCCTTGATGCGGGACCGGATGCCCCAGAGATAAATCGAAGCCACGACGACGACTCCGATGCCCGCCAGCAGCCACAGCATAGTGTTCATTCCTATGTCACGAAAGCTCTGGATTGCGTGAAACGCAACCCCATTGCGCCAAGAAACACCCACCCTCCGTCCCACTACAAGGGTGGGACGGAAGCCAAATTTTACCGTTTATACTGAAATCTCCGCGCTTTCACAAACCCTGCCCGTCAAGCGACCGCCGCCAGCCGCACGGCCTCCTCGACATCCACCGCCACCAGTCGCGACACGCCAGGTTCCTGCATGGTAACCCCGGCCAGATGTCGGGCGATTTCCATGGTAGCCTTGTTATGGGTGATGAAGATGAATTGCACCCGTTCCGCCATCTCGCGAACCAGAGCGCCAAACCGGCTGATATTGGCCTCGTCCAGCGGCGCGTCCACCTCGTCCAGCAGGCAAAACGGCGCCGGATTGAGCTGGAAAATGGCGAACACCAACGCAATGGCGGTCAAGGCCTTCTCTCCCCCGGACAGCAAGCTGATCGAACCAATCCGCTTGCCGGGCGGCCTGGCCATGATCGTCACCCCGGCATCCAGCGCATCCTCGCCGGTCAGTTCCAGATGCGCCCGCCCGCCACCAAACAGGCGTGGGAAAAGCTCTCCCAAATCGGCGTTGACCCGCTCGAAGGTCTCGCGAAACCGGGCGCGAGTCTCGCGATCCATCTTGTGCATGGCGGCTTCCAGGGTGGCCAGCGCCTCCAGCAGGTCAGCGTTTTGCGCATCGAGATGCTGCTTGCGTTCCGACACCTGGGCGAACTCTTCGATAGCCGCCAGATTGATCGGTCCCAGCCGCTGAATGCGCCGCTCCACCTGCTCCAGTTGCGCCAGCCAATCGCTTTCGACCGCCGTTGCCGGCAGGGTGGGCAGCACCGCCTGCGGCGTGCTGGCCAGCTCGCTCAGTTGTTCGAGGAGATTCTGCTGGCGAATCCGCGCCTCGCCCGCGGCCAGCCGCCGTTCCTCCAGCTCTCGGCGCAGCGCTTCGGCCTGGCGTTCGCAGCGCCCGCGCGCCTGCTCGCCAGTTTGCAATTCGGCATCCTGGGCCTCCAGACTCTGGCGAGCTTCCCGCAACTCGACTTCGAGCATCAGTCGCCGTTCCAAACCGACTGCCAGCTCCTCCTCGGCGGCAGTCAGGCTCGCATCGGCATCGGCGGTGCTTTCTGCCGCCAACTGCTCGCGCCGCGCCAGAAGCTGATCGCGCTGCGCTGCCAGTCGCTCCAGGGCCTGGTCGGCGGCGACCAGCCGTGCCCGTGCGGTCTCCAGTTCCACCGTCCATCGGGCTGCATCCTGGCGGGCAACCTCCATCCGGTCCCGGCAGTCCTGCACTTCCTCGCGCAACTGTTCCCGGCGTGCATTCAGCTCCTTCTGTTCCACGCCCAGACTCTCCAGGGCGAGCAAAGCCTCCTCGAGCCGCGCCCGGGCCAGCTCGATCTGTTCGCGGTCCTGCTCGCCCTGCTCCTCCAACTCGGCGATTTCCCCGGCCAGCGCCGCATGGCGGGCGCGAGCCTGTTCCGCGCGAACCAGGGCCGCGTTCAGCCATCCCTGTGCAGCGGCATGATCGCGGTACCCCTGATTGACCGCCTGCTGCGCCTCGCGGCGCTGCTGTTCCAGGTCGCGCTGCCGCCCGCGCAGGCGCTCCGATTCGGCTTCCCACTGTTCCAGCACCTCTGCATCCGCAGTCAGCGCCGTCTCCAGGTGGCGGATTTCCCGCTCGCGCGCCAGGACGCCATCATCGGCCCCGCGCGCCACGCGCAGCCAGTGACGTCCGCACAGCACGCCCTCGGGCGTCACCCAGGTCTCGCTCACCCCCAACTCGGCACGGCGCGCCAGCGCCTCCGCCAGGCTGGTGGCGGTACGTGCGCCGCCCAGCAGACCGGGAAGCGGCCAGGGCGCGCGCACCCGGGTTGCCAGCGCAGCCATTGTCAAAGGCGCTGTCGGCAGCTCCGATGGCGGCTCGAACAGCGTCAGCCGGCCCCGGCCAAGTTCGGCGACCGCGGCCGCCGGTCCGTCGAGCTCCGGTACGCAGACCGCGTCCAGCCAGCCGGCCAGGGCTGCTTCTACTGCGCTCTCCCAACCCGGCTCCACCTCCAGCCGCTCCGCCAGTCGCGGCGCATCGGCCAGACCACGGGCGCCCAGCCATTGCTCCAGATCGCCATCGTGCCGCCCCAGCGCTGCTTCCTGCAGGGTGCGCAGCGAGGCCAGTTGGCCATGGCCGGTCTGCAAGCGTTCGCGCGCTTCCCGGACCCGCTGGCTGGCCTCGCGCCGCGCATCCCCGGTCGTGGCCATCGCGGCCTCGGCCTCCGCCAGCGTGTCCTGCGCGCGGCGCAGGGTTTCAGCAGCCTCCTGTTCGGCCGCACTCAACTCGGCAATCTCGATCTCAAACTGATCTTCGCCCAGTCGCGCCGCCTCAAATCGCAACCGCTCCAACCGCCGCTCGGCCTGGAGCCACTGTCGCTCCCCCTGCTCGATCCGGGCGCGCTCGACCTCGACCTGGCGTCTTGCCCCGGCCTGGCGCTGGCCGAATTCTTCCCAAACCGCCTGCTCCTCGCGTAGCGTGGCTTCGGCAGCAGCCAGCGCCGCGCCGGCCGCCGCCTCGACCGTCAACGCCCGCACCCGTTCCGGTTCGGCGGTGGTTAATGTTGCCGCCAGTTCATCCCGTTGTTGCCGATCCGCATCCCACTGCGCCTCCACCTGCGCCAGCGCTGTCTCGATCTGGCGGCCGTCGTCTTCACGCCGCCGCCGCAGTTCACGCTGGTGGTGCAAAAACTGTTCGAGCCGGCTGATGTCCGCACCGGCCTGGTAATAACGGCCCTGGACCTCGTTGAACCGGTCGTTCGACTCCAGCCGCCGAACTCTTCCAGCTTCCAGGCCGGCTTCCAGGCGCCGCTGTTCGGCCAGCACCGCTTCCAGCGCGGTTTCTCGCTGGCGCAGTTGGCTACCGCGGTCATCCATCTCGACTTGCAGGTTCCGCCAGCGCAGGGTCAGCAGTTCTGCCCGCAGCCGGCGTTCTCCGGCGCGCAGTTCGCGATACTGCTCGGCGGCGCGAGCCTGGCGCTGCAAGTGCTGGAGCTGCCGGCCCAGTTCCTCCCGCACGTCGTTGAGCCGGTCGAGGTTGTCGCGGGTATGCCGGATGCGGATTTCGGTCTCACGGCGGCGTTCCTTGTACCGGGAAATGCCGGCCGCCGCCTCGACCGTCAACGCCCGCACCCGTTCCGGTTCGGCGGTGGTTAATG
>JAGTSD010000398.1 GCA_018262135.1 Pseudomonadota bacterium
TTTCTCGCCCTCACTTTCCACACCACCTGGACGCTGCCCCAGCGCGACCACCGCGAGAACCTGACGGAGCAAGTGGCGCGCGGCAAGCATCTGTGGGAAACCCGCAACTGCATCGGTTGCCACACCATCCTGGGCGAAGGCGCCTACTTCGCGCCGGAACTGGGCAACGTCTACCCCCGGCGGGGCGCGGAATTCATCAAAATCTGGATCAAATACCGTCCCAGGGAAGGCGTGCCTGGCCGGCGGTCCATGCCGCAGTTTGATTTCACCGACCAGCAACTGGATGACATCGTGGCCTTCCTGAAATGGACTTCGGAAATCAACACCGAAAAATGGCCGCCGAACATCAAAGGCTGACTCCGGCATTCACCACAGAGGACAAGGCAATCATGCAATTGCAATACAAATCCCAGGCGGTGGCCAAACCCTATTTCATCGCCGCCATCGGTCTGTTCGTGGGGCAAATTCTGTTTGGTCTGATTCTCGGCCTGCAATACGTGATCGGCGATTTCCTGTTTCCGGCGATTCCCTTCAATATCGCCCGCATGGTGCATACCAATCTGCTGATCGTCTGGCTGCTGTTCGGCTTCATGGGCGCGGCCTATTACCTGGTGCCCGAGGAAACCGAAACCGAGTTGCACAGCCCGTTGCTGGCGCACCTGATGTTCTGGATTTTCCTGGTCGCCGGGGCGCTGACCATCGTCGGTTACCTCATGGTGCCCTACGCCACGCTGGCCGACATGACCGGCAACAACATTCTGGCCACCATGGGCCGCGAGTTCCTGGAACAACCCCTGCTCACCAAGCTCGGCATCGTGGTGGTGGCGCTGGCCTTCCTGTACAACATCGGCATGACCATCCTCAAGGGCCGCAAAACTGCGCTCAGCCTCATCCTGCTCACCGGCCTGGTCGGGCTGGCGGTGCTGTTCCTGTTCGCCTTCTACAACCCGGCCAATCTGGTCAAGGACAAATACTTCTGGTGGTGGGTGGTGCATCTGTGGGTCGAGGGCGTCTGGGAACTGATCATGGCCGCCATCCTCGGCTTCGTGCTGCTCAAGATCACCGGCGTGGACCGCGAAGTCATCGAAAAATGGCTGTACGTGATCATCACCATGGCGCTGGTGACCGGCATCATCGGCACCGGCCATCACTACTACTGGATCGGCGCTCCCGGTTATTGGCAGTGGTGGGGCGGCATCTTCTCGGCGATGGAACCGCTGCCGTTCTTCGCCATGACGGTGTTCTGCTTTAACATGGTGAATCGCCGCCGCCGTGAGCATCCCAACAAGGCCGCCACGCTGTGGGCGCTGGGCACCGGCGTCATGGCCTTCCTGGGCGCCGGCGTGTGGGGTTTCCTGCATACCCTGGCCCCGGTCAACTACTATACCCACGGCTCCCAGATCACCGCCGCCCATGGCCATCTGGCGTTCTTCGGCGCCTATGTCATGGTAGTATTGACCATCATTTCCTACGCCATGCCGATGCTGCGGGGGCGGGAGGCCAACCCGGAACGCGCGCAGGTGCTGGAGATGTGGGCGTTCTGGCTGATGACGGTCTCCATGGTGTTCATCACCCTGTTCCTGACCGGGCTGTTCTACTGGCTGCGCTGGATCGCCGGGGCGGTGTTCTCCACCGGACTGGTGGTGTACCTCTACAGCTTCTTCGCCAAGGATAAGCCGCAGACCGCCGAAGTCGGCGCGGCTCAGCCGGCTGCGAGTTGAGCGTTCATCCCTCCCTGCTTACCCCTCCCCCACCCCAGGGGGAGGGTGTTGTCATGAAGCCGGACCTCCTGCCGCCTTCGCTGGAAATCCCCTATTACGAGCCGTTCGGCGATGAGTGCGCCGTATTCGAGGCGGCTTGGCGTAATCGGCTGCCACTGCTCATCAAGGGACCGACCGGCTGCGGCAAGACCCGCTTCGTCGCCCACATGGCGGCCCGGTTGGGCTTGTCGTTGCACACCGTCGCCTGCCACGATGATCTATCCGCTGCCGATCTGGTGGGCCGGCATCTGTTGCACGGCGGGGCGACAGTCTGGTGCGACGGGCCGCTGACCCGGGCGGTGCGCGAGGGCGGCATCTGCTATCTCGACGAGGTGGTGGAAGCACGCAAGGATACGACTGTGGTGCTGCACCCGCTGGCCGACGACCGGCGGGTGCTGCCCATCGAGCGCACCGGCGAAATGTTGCCAGCGCCACCAAGCTTCATGCTGGTGGTGTCCTACAATCCCGGCTATCAGAACCTCCTCAAGAGCCTGAAACCCTCCACCCGCCAGCGGTTTCTGGCCCTGCGCTTCGACTTTCCCAACCCGGAGCGGGAGCGGGCCATCGTCATCGGCGAAACCGGCTGCGACGCCGCCACCGCCGGCCAACTGGTGAAGCTCGCCGGGGCTTTCCGCGCCCTGAAGGAACACGATCTGGACGAGGTCCCCAGTACCCGCTTGCTGGTCTACGCCGCGCAACTGATTCGGGGCGGCATGGATCGCCTCACCGCCTGCCGGGTGGCGCTGGTGGAGGCGCTGACCGATGACCAACCGACCGCCGCCGCTCTGCTGGAGGTGGTGAATGCCAGTTTCGCCTGAAGCGTCGGACGAGGCGTCATCCTCCGGTCAAGGTCTCGCCATCGCCGCTGAATCGCTGTATTTGATCAACCTGCTGGTATTACCCGGTCTGGGCTTTCTGGCGCTGCTGGGGTTGTTCTTCCGCTATCGCCGGGATGCGCCGTCGCTGGCGCGGATTCATTTACAGCAGACGCTGTCCGCCAGTCTGTGGGCGGGCGTGCTGCTGATCGTGGCCAATCTGCTCATCGTCGTCCTGGGCGGCTACGATTCCGGCTGGACCTGGGTGGTTGCCATCCTCTACTTCACTACCGCGCACACCACGTTGGTATTTTTCGGCATTTTCGGCTTGGCGCGGGCCATGGCCGGACAGCCTTATCGGTATCCTCTGGTTGGAAATCTGTTGTCATGACTCCCTTTGAACGCAAGCGCGTCCTCTATCAGAGCGGCTTTTTCATCCTGTTCGTGTTCGCCCCGGTCTTCGATCTGCTGCGCTTCGATCTGACCCAGGCTCATCTGATCGTGCTTGGCCAGCCGTGGACGCTGGGGCTGGACGATTACCTGGCGGGCCGGATCAACAACACGCAAATGGCCGTCAACATTCTGCTGCGGGTGATCGTACCGATCCTGCTGCTGGCCGTTACTTTTCTCGGCATCGCCTGGCGCTGGGGCCGGCTGTATTGCGGCTGGATGTGCCCGCACTTCTCGGTGGTGGAAACCATCAACCAACTGGTGCGCAAGGCCAGTGGCAAGCACAGCATCTGGGACAAGAAGCCGGGGCCGCCCTGGCATCCCGACGGCACGCCGGCTCCGACCGACGCCCGCTACTGGCTGCTGGTCATTCCCTTCGCGCTGGCCTTCGCCTTCCTGTGGGCGGTGGTGCTGCTGACGTATCTGCTGCCGCCGGCGGAAGTCTACGCCAACCTGTTCAACCTGACCCTGACCCGCAATCAGGCGCTGTTCATCGGCGTGGGTACGGGGTTGCTGTTCCTCGAATTCACCCTGGCCCGGCATTTGTTCTGCCGTTACGCCTGCGCGGCGGGGATGTTTCAAAGCCTGGTGTGGATGACCAACCGCAAGGCGATGGTGGTCGGCTTCCAGCGCGACCGCGCCCGCGACTGCGCCAGTTGCCAGTCGTTCTGCGATCACGTCTGCCCGATGCGGCTCAAGCCGCGCAACATCAAGCGATTGATGTTCGCCTGTACCCAGTGCGGCCAGTGCATTGACGCCTGCGAAATCGTGCAGCGGGATAATCCGAATGGGAAATTGTTGAGCTGGATTGATGGACAAAAAGCATTGGAAGCGGATGGCTCGCAGGGTTTGCTGGTGAGCGAGCCGGCTGCTGATAAACCCAAAGCCCCATCCAAACCGCTCGACTCTGCCACCACCTCCACTTAATGTCTTGTAGTGTTCCGCATTGCGGAATGTGATACAATCCGTATTATATTCATAATGCGATTTGTATCATGGAGGCTTTTACCATGACGACGATCTCTCTTCGTCTACCGGACACTCTCTCGCAACGTCTGGAACAGGAAATGGTATCCTCGCACCAATCCCGTTCCGAATTGATCCGTTTGGCGCTGGAGAATTTTCTCCACGAACGACAGCGGCAACGGCTGCTCTCTGCATTTGCGGCGGAAGCGGCCCTGCTGGACCGGGAAGAAATCGCGGCGCTGGCCGCTGACTTTGCGGAT
>JAGTSD010000001.1 GCA_018262135.1 Pseudomonadota bacterium
AAATCAAGGTCCATCTGGATCGCGAAGGCGGTTACGAAGTCCTGGAACTGAACATCACGCTGCCGGATGAGGAACCGCGGTCGAGGCGCAACCCGGAGAGCCTGCCCGGACCAGGCCAGGGATGAACGGATTGACTGTCCGGGGCAGCGACGAACAGCCGACGGCCCCTGCCGGCACACCCGATCGGGTCCGGCTCGATAAGTGGCTGTGGGCGGCGCGCTTTTTCAAGACGCGCACCCTGGCGACCGAAGCGGTTGCTGGCGGCAAGGTCCATGTGGGTGGCCAGCGCTGTAAACCCTCTCATCCCGTGCATCCGGGGGAAATGCTGCGGATCCAGCGCGGCCCCGATGAATACCTGATCACCGTCACGGCGCTCAGCGACCGGCGCGGTCCCGCCAGTGCGGCGGCGCTGTTGTACGAGGAAACGACTGACAGCCGCCAGCGGCGCGAAGCCTTGCGCGAGCAACGACGGCTGGAACGCTCCCCCTTGCCCCAACCTCCTGGCCGACCCACCAAGCAGGATCGCCGTCGCATCGTGCGTTTTACTCAAGGCGACGCCTGAAGTTCTCTGTGGTTTTCGGCGGCCAGCTTGCAACCGGATATTCCCCGTTTTTCAACGGAACGCGCCGGGCGCCAGCGCGCGCTGGCCGTCGAGCCGAGGCCGGTTAGTATGCGTACTCTAATTTTCCCTGCTAATTTTTTGAATCGAGAGGGACTTCCGCGATAGATGTCCGCCGGAGTTCCTGGAACGATCAAATCCAGGCATATCAAACCATGCAAGCCAGTCTTGCGCAGTGGCATAGAGAGGCGCCCGATATGAAAGCCTATTTGCTTGACAACCCACTTACCCACAACGTTCGGGATTTCGCGCGCCAAATCTGGCTGGCCGGACTTGGCGCGTTCGCCAGGGCTCAGGACGAGGGTGGCAAGTTTTTTGAAACCCTGGTCCAGGAAGGGCAGGCTGTGGACGCCCGAATGAAGAAGACCGCCGGCGAGAAGATCGAACTGGGCGAGATCGAGATCGTAAAGGGCCGGGTCGAGGAAATCCGCGAAAGGGCGACCGGGGCGTGGAACAAGCTGGAGGAAGTCTTCCAGGCGCGAGTGGCGCGCGCCCTGTCCCGCCTGGGCGTACCGAGTCGCGACGATATCCAGCAATTGTTCCAGCAGATAGAGTTGTTGAGCCAGAACATTCACGAACTGACTCAGGCGGCGGAGGCGGAAACCAAGGCGAAGAAGGTTCGCGCTATCCGGTCGGTCGAGCCAGCCGCCGCCGGGATCACCGAACCTGTGGCTTGACTGCCGTGCTCTGGTCCGGCGATGGCGGGTGTGGCCCGTCAGCCTCGGGCGGTGGGCCAGCCCGTCCGCGTGAAATAGCGGCCAGGGATGGCCTGCTTCGCGGTTTTTCCATCCCCGAATCCCCGCATGAAATTGACCGTTCGCCGCCTGCAAGGTAACGTAAGCGTTTGCTAAAGCGGACGGGCAGGCATGACGGCCAAGAAAAATTCCCCCATTCCTTTCGAGACAGCGCTGGCGGAACTGGAAAACCTGGTCGGGCAACTCGAACAGGGCGAGCTGACCCTCGAGGATTCCCTGCAACGGTTCGAACGTGGCGTCGCCTTGGTGCGAAGTTGTCGGAACACCCTGCGGGAGGCCGAGCAAAAAGTAGAACAATTGATCGAACGCAACGGTCAATTGGAAACCGCCCCCTTTACCGCCCTGGCAGGTTGACGCCGATGACGGTGGAACTGATCGGGAGTTATCAAGCCTGCGCGGTCCGGGCGCTCGACCAGCGACTGCCAGCGGCTGATCTGCATCCCTGTGCTTTGCACCAGGCCATGCGCTATGCGGTGCTGGGTGGGGGCAAGCGCATCCGGCCGGTGCTGGTCTACCTGAGCGGCGCGGCGGTCGGCGCGGCGCCCGAAACGCTCGATGGTCCCGCCTGTGCAGTGGAATTCATCCATGCCTATTCGCTGATCCACGACGATCTGCCGGCCATGGATAACGACGACCTGCGCCATGGCCAGCCGACCTGCCACAAGGCCTTCGGCGAGGCGCTCGCCATCCTGGCTGGTGACGCCCTGCAGGCGCTGGCGTTCCAGGTGCTCGGGCAGGATGAAGCAATGGTGGCGGATTCGGCTCTCCGGTTGCGGATGCTGGGCGTGCTGGCGCAGGCAGCCGGTTCGCGGGGCATGGCGGGCGGCCAGGCGATTGATCTGGCGGCGGTCGGTCAGGAATTGAGTCTGGCCGAACTGGAAAACATGCACATCCACAAAACCGGTGCCCTGATCCGCGCCAGCGTGCTGCTGGGAGCGATCAGTCAACCGGCGGTCGAGCCGGTGGTGCTGGAGCGCCTGGACCGCTACGCCAAGTGCATCGGTTTGGCCTTCCAGATTCGGGACGATATTCTCGACGTGATCGGCGATACCGCCACGCTGGGTAAAACCACAGGGGCGGATCGGGCGCTCGATAAGCCCACCTATCCGGCGCTGCTGGGACTGGATGGCGCCCGCGAGCATGCCCGCATGTTGCATGAGGAAGCATTGGCCAGTTTGCAACCGCTGGGACCCGAAGCCGAGCCGCTGCGCTGGCTCGCCTCCTATATCGTGGAACGTGCGTACTGAATAGCGCGCGCCCCTCATTCGGCGTTCCATCCCACTTCCGACCACCACGAACTGGCACGGACTTTTTAACCACGATGACCACTGGCTCCGCCTTTCCGTTGCTGGAACAGATTGATAGCCCCCTGGATTTGCGTGCGCTGCCGGAGGCGCGACTGCCGACCCTGGCGCACGAGCTGCGCGAGTTCCTGATCCAGACCGTGGCCAAAACCGGCGGCCATTTCGCCGCCAACCTGGGGGCGGTGGAACTGGCTATCGCCCTGCACTTCGTATTCGACACGCCCGAAGACCGGCTGATCTGGGACGTGGGCCATCAGAGCTATCCGCACAAGATTCTGACCGGCCGCCGAACCCGCATGGACACCCTGCGCCGCAGGCATGGCGTCGCTGGTTTCCCCAGGCGGTGCGAGAGTCCCTACGACACGTTCGGGGTCGGCCACTCCAGCACCTCGTTGAGCGCCGCTGTGGGCATGGCCATTGCCGCTGAGCGGGTCGGGAGCGACCGCAAGGTGGTCGCTGTGATCGGCGACGGAGCGATGACCGCTGGCATGGCCTTCGAGGCGCTGAACCACACGGGCCACCTCAAGAGCGATCTGCTGGTGGTGCTCAACGACAACGAGATGTCCATTTCACCGAACGTGGGCGCGCTGTCGGCGCATCTGACCCAACTGTTGTCGAGCCGCTTCTTTTCTACGGTGCGCGAGGGCGGCAAGAAGGTACTGAGCCACGTGCCGCCGATGCTGGAGGTCGCCCGCCGCGCCGAGGAGCACGTCAAGGGTTTGATCGCGCCGGGCGGCACCCTGTTCGAGAAATTGGGTTTCAACTACTTCGGGCCAGTGGATGGCCACGACCTGTCCACCCTCGTGCCGACTTTGCGCAATCTGCGGGCGCTCGAGGGGCCGCGCCTGCTGCATGTGGTCACCCGCAAGGGCAAGGGTTACAAGCTGGCCGAGGAGGAACCGGTGGGCTACCACGGCGTCGGCGCTTTCGACCCGGCGCATGGTCTGAAGCCGTCCAAGCCTGGTGGTGGTCCAACCTATACCCAGGTCTTCGGCGAGTGGCTGTGCGACATGGCGGCGCGGGATGAAAGGCTGATCGGCATTACCCCAGCGATGCGCGAAGGCTCCGGACTGGTGGAGTTTTCCGAACGGTTTCCGGACCGCTATTTCGATGTCGCCATTGCCGAGCAACATGCGGTCACGCTGGCCGCCGGCATGGCCTGCGAGGGACTCAAGCCGGTGGTGGCGATCTATTCCACCTTCCTGCAGCGCGCCTACGATCAACTGATTCACGATGTCGCTTTGCAAAATCTGCCGGTGCTGTTTGCCATTGATCGCGCCGGGCTGGTGGGGCCGGACGGGCCGACCCACGCTGGCAGCTTCGATCTCAGCTATCTGCGCTGTATTCCCAACCTGGTGGTGATGGCGCCAGCCAACGAGAACGAATGCCGGCAAATGCTTTATACCGGTTTCCAGTTAAACCAGCCGGTGGTGGTGCGCTATGCCCGCTGCCAAGGGCCTGGTGCGGCACTGGAACGGGAAATGCGGGCCCTGCCGGTGGGCAAGGCTGAAATCCGCCGGCGCGGGCGGGAACTGGCGCTGCTGGCGTTTGGGGGCATGGTGGGCGTCGCCGAAGCGGTGGCGGAACGGCTGGACGCCACCGTGGTGAACATGCGGTTTGTCAAGCCGCTCGATGAGGCGATGGTGGTGCAAATGGCTGCCGAACACCGCTGGCTGGTGACGCTGGAAGAAAATGTCGTGGCGGGCGGGGCTGGCAGCGCTGTAAACGAATGTCTGGCAGCACGGGGGATTCAAGCTCCAGTACGCAATATTGGGTTGCCGGATCGGTTCGTGGAGCAGGGCGAGCGAGGGGAATTGCTCGCCGAATGTAGTCTGGACGCAGACGGTGTGCTTCGGCAACTGATGGAATGGGGTATGGTAGCCCCAGCAGTCTCTCGTAACGATATCCGAGCGCCAGGCTAGGGAATTAACCGCCCGATGAATGATCCAAAAGTAAAATCCCGTGGTTGTCGGGAACCGGATTTGAACGAGCGTGCGCTTGCCCACGCCGCAAAGAGGATTGCATGAAGCCACTCACGATGAGTTCCGCAGTCATACCCACGGTGGTCCATATCCCCGATGTGCAGAACAGCGCCGATACCCGCCGGCTGGCGATCAACAAAGTCGGGATCAAGGATATCCGCCATCCGATCAGGGTCCGCGACCGCAGCGGTGGCGAGCAGCACACCATCGCCACGTTCAACATGTACGTGAACCTGCCGCACAACTTCAAGGGCACGCACATGTCGCGCTTCGTCGAGATTCTGAATATACCCGGCCGCGAGATTTCGGTGGATTCCTTCAAGGACATGCTGACGGAGATGACCGACCGCCTGGAAGCCGAGTCGGGTCATATCGAGATGACGTTCACCTATTTCATCACCAAGGCGGCTCCAGTGTCAGGAGTGGAAAGCCTGATGGATTACGAGGTGACGTTTGCTGGCGAAATCCGCGATAGCCGGCCCGCGATGAATCTCAAGGTGGTGGTGCCGGTGACCAGCCTGTGTCCCTGCTCGAAGAAAATTTCCCGGTATGGGGCGCACAACCAGCGTTCCCATGTGACCGTCAACGTCCGTACCCGTGGATTCATCGGGATCGAGGACCTGATTGATCTGGTGGAAAAGGAGGCGTCCTGCGAACTGTACGGGCTGCTCAAGCGACCGGATGAGAAGTATGTCACCGAACGCGCCTATGAGAATCCCAAGTTCGTCGAGGACATGGTGCGCGATATCGCCGCCAAGTTGAACCGGGACGAGCGGGTAGCGGCCTACTCGGTCGAATCGGAGAACTTTGAATCCATTCACAACCACTCCGCCTATGCCATGATCGAGCGTGACAAGGATGCCGAGGAAGCTGCCGCTCCGTAGCCGGAGAGAATGATCGGGCAACAAAAAAGCCGTTCCAGGCAACGGCTTTTTTGCTGAGATCGGTGGTGGGCGATGCTGGGCTCGAACCAGCGACCCCTACCGTGTGAAGGTAGTGCTCTCCCACTGAGCTAATCGCCCGCAAAGCGGAAACGCAATTATAAAGACCACCTGTCAGGTTTGACAAGCCTGATTAGAGGTACCGCACCTCGACGATCTCGTAGGTTTTGATGCCGCCCGGGGTTTGGACGTCGACGACGTCGTCAACGGATTTACCGATCAGCGCCCGGGCAATCGGGGATTTGAGGGAAATCTTGCCTTCCTTGATGTTGGCCTCGTCTTCGCCGACGATCTGATAGGTTCTTTCCTCCTCGCTCTCTTCCTCGCGCAGCAGCACCGTGGCACCGAACACCACCTTGTCAGAGGTTGGCAGGGTGGTGACGTCGATGATCTGGGCGCGCGCCAGCTTCGTTTCGATTTCAGCGATGCGGCCTTCGGTAAAGCTCTGCTGCTCGCGGGCGGCGTGATACTCGGCGTTTTCCTTCAGGTCGCCATGGGCGCGGGCTTCGGCGATGGCGGTGATGATCCGTGGACGCATCACAGTCTTGAGTTCCTGAAGTTCGGCGCGGAGTCGAGCGGCGCCGTTGACAGTCATCGGTACTTTCTGGGTCATGCGTGCAGTTCCCGGTGCAAATCCTGAAGGCAGTTCACGGTTCCGTTGTCGAGTTCGCGCAGGGCCTGACAGGTGGCCCGCGCGGCGGCGAGGGTGGTGGTATAGCTGACCTTGTGCATCAGCGCCTCGCGGCGGATCGAGAAGGAATCCGCGATAGCCTGCTTGCCTTCGGTGGTGTTAACGATGAAAGCGATCTGGTCGTTTTTGATCAGATCCACGATGTGGGGTCGGCCCTCGGCGACTTTGTGGACGGTTTCGCAGTCGAGACCGTGGGCGCGCAAGGCCGCAGCCGTCCCCTTGGTCGCCACCAGCGCGAAGCCCAGCCGTTCCAGTTCGCGGGCGATCTCGACCGCCCGGGCCTTGTCGGCGTCGCGCACGCTGATGAAGGCCCGGCCGCCGCGGGGCAACTGATCGCCGGCGCCGAGTTGCGCCTTGGCGAAGGCTTCACCAAAGCTGCGCCCCACCCCCATCACTTCGCCGGTAGATTTCATCTCCGGCCCCAGCAGCGGGTCCACGCTGGGGAATTTGACGAAGGGAAACACGGCTTCCTTGACCGAATAATAGCCGGGAATCACCTCGCCGGATACGCCCTGCGCGGCCAGCGCCCGTCCGACCATGCAGCGGGCGGCGATCTTGGCCAGCGGCCGGCCGGTAGCCTTGGAGACGTAGGGGACGGTGCGGGAAGCGCGTGGATTGACCTCCAGCACGTAGATGTCCTCGCCCTGGATGGCGAACTGGGCGTTCATCAGCCCGACCACGCCCAATTCCAGCGCCATGGCCCGGATCTGCTCGCGCAACCGGTCCTGAATCGCCGGTTTGAGGGAATGAGGCGGCAGCGAGCAGGCGGAATCGCCAGAATGGACGCCGGCTTCCTCGATGTGTTCCATGATGCCGCCAATGATGACGTCCTGGCCGTCGCAGAGCGCATCCACGTCCACCTCGATGGCGTCGTTGAGGAAGCGGTCCAGCAGCACCGGCGATTCATTGGAGACCTGCACGGCTTCGCGCATGTAGCGGCGCAAATCCTCCTCGTAATGCACGATTTCCATGGCCCGGCCGCCCAGCACGTAGGAAGGGCGCACGACCAGCGGATAGCCGATCTCGCGCGCCAGTCGCACCGCTTCCTCTGGTTCGCGGGCGGTGCGGTTGGGCGGTTGCAGCAGGTTGAGCTGATGGATCATCTGTTGGAAGCGTTCACGGTCCTCGGCGCGATCAATGGCGTCGGGCGTGGTGCCGATGATCGGCACGCCGTTGGCCTCCAATGGGCGAGCCAGCTTCAGCGGCGTCTGCCCGCCGTACTGGACGATGACGCCCTGGGGCTGTTCCTTGCGGACGATTTCCAGCACGTCTTCCAGGGTCAGCGGCTCGAAGTACAGCCGGTCGGAGGTGTCGAAGTCGGTGGACACCGTCTCCGGGTTGCAGTTGACCATGATGGTTTCGTAGCCGTCCTCGCGCAGGGCCAGCGCAGCATGAACGCAGCAATAGTCGAACTCGATGCCCTGGCCGATCCGGTTGGGGCCGCCGCCCAGCACCATGATTTTGGCGCGGTCGGTCGGTTCGGCTTCGCACTCCTCTTCATAGGTGGAATACAGGTAGGCGGTGCCGGTGGCGAATTCGGCGGCGCAGGAATCCACCCGCTTGTAAACCGGATGCACGTCGAGATCGTAGCGCAGTTGGCGGACGGTGGTTTCATCGCAACCGGTCAGGGTCGCCAGCCGGCTGTCGGAGAAACCTTGGCGCTTGAGGAAATACAGCCGGTCCCGGTCGCGCAATGCGGCCAGACCCTGGGCGCGCACTGCGCCGGCGATTTGCACCAGTTCCTCGATTTGCGCCAGGAACCAGGGATCAATCCAGGTTAGTTCGTACAGGGTCTCGACCGAATAACCCAGCCGGAACGCCTCGGCCACGAACCAGAGCCGCCGGGGACCGGGCACGCCCAGTTCCTGTTTCAGAACGAGATGGGGATCCGAATGCGTGCGATCGAGGACTTCGTTGAAACCATCCGTGCCGATTTCCAGCCCACGCAGCGCCTTCTGCACCGACTCCTGGAAGGTCCGGCCAATCGCCATCACTTCGCCGACCGATTTCATCTGAGTGGTCAGGCGGGGATCGGCCTGCGGGAATTTCTCGAAATTGAAGCGCGGGACCTTGGTCACCACATAATCAATGCTCGGCTCGAACGAGGCGGGGGTGCGGCCGCCGGTGATCTCGTTCTTTAACTCGTCCAGGGTATAGCCGACCGCCAGCTTGGCCGCGACCTTGGCGATGGGAAAGCCGGTGGCCTTGGACGCCAGGGCCGAGGAGCGGGACACGCGCGGGTTCATCTCGATGATGACCATCCGCCCATCGTTCGGGCTGATGGCGAACTGGACGTTGGAGCCGCCGGTATCCACGCCGATCTTGCGCAGCACCGCCAGCGAGGCGTCGCGCATGATCTGGTATTCCTTGTCGGTCAGGGTCTGGGCCGGGGCGACGGTGATGGAATCGCCCGTATGCACCCCCATCGGATCCAGGTTCTCGATGGAGCAAACGATGATGCAATTGTCGGCGCAATCCCGCACCACCTCCATCTCGAATTCCTTCCAGCCCAGCACGGATTCCTCGATCAGCACTTCGCTGACCGGCGACAGATCGAGGCCGCGTTCGAGGATTTCCACCAGTTCCTCGCGGTTGTAGGCGATGCCGCCGCCGCTGCCGCCGAGAGTGAAGGACGGGCGGATGATGGTCGGGAAACCGATTTCGTGGTGTTGGGCCAGCGCCTCCTCCAGAGTATGGGCGATCACCGAGCGCGGGGTTTTCAGGCCGATTTCGTGCATGGCCTGGCGGAAGCGGTCGCGGTCCTCGGCCATATCAATCGCCTCGGGCGAAGCGCCGATCATTTCCACGCCGTACTGCTCCAGTATGCCGTGCCGGACCAGGTCCAGCGCGCAGTTCAGCGCAGTCTGGCCGCCCATGGTCGGCAGCAGCGCGTCGGGACGTTCGCGGGCGATGATGTGGGAAACCGTCCGCCAATGGATCGGCTCGATGTACACGGCGTCGGCCATGTTGGGGTCGGTCATGATCGTGGCCGGGTTCGAGTTCACCAGGATCACCCGGTAACCCTCTTCCCGCAGGGCTTTACAGGCCTGCGCGCCCGAATAGTCGAACTCACAGGCCTGACCGATCACGATGGGACCGGCGCCGATGATCAGGATGCTTTTCAAATCGGTGCGCTTGGGCATGGCTCGGTCGCGAGAAATGAATGGACGGTGGACGGTGGGCGGTGGACAGTGGCCCACCAGTCATCAGTTCGAAATGGTTTTTTTCCGTGGTTTCCGTGTCTTCCGTGGACCAAATTATTGGTCGACCGGATCAGCGTCTCTCCATTAGCGCGATAAACCGGTCGAACAGCGGCGCGACGTCGTGTGGGCCGGGGCTGGCTTCGGGGTGGCCCTGGAAGCTGAACGCCGGCCGGTCGGTGCGGGCGATGCCTTGCAGCGAACCATCGAACAGCGAACGGTGCGTGGGGCGCAGGTTGGGCGGCAGCGTCGCCTCGTCCACCGCGAAACCGTGGTTCTGACTGCTGATCATCACCCGGCCGCTGTCCAGGTCCAGCACCGGATGGTTGCCGCCGTGATGGCCGAATTTCATTTTTACAGTGCGCGCCCCGCTGGCCAGCCCCAGCAACTGGTGGCCCAGGCAGATGCCGAACAGCGGCATGCCGATGTCCAGCAACTCGCGGATGGCGGCGATGGCGTAATCGCAGGGTTCGGGGTCGCCGGGACCGTTGGACAGGAACACGCCATCCGGTTGCAGGGCCATGACCTCGCGGGCCGGGGTCTGCGCCGGAACCACAGTTAGCCTGCAGCCGCGTTCGGCCAGCATCCGCAGGATGTTGCGCTTGATCCCAAAATCGTAGGCAACCACGTGATAACGGGCGTCGCCCACCGTCGGAAAACCGTTGCCGGCCAGTCGCCAGGTCCCTTCGCTCCAGGCGTAGGGCGTGGACGCGCTCACCACGCGAGCCAGGTCCATACCCTTCAGACCGGGAAATTCGCGGGCCAGCCGTAGCGCCAGTTCCACATCGAGCGAGTCGCCGGCCATCAGGCAACCATTTTGCGCGCCCTTTTCCCGCAACAGCCGGGTCAGTCGGCGGGTGTCAATGCCGGCGAGGGCGACCACGCCGCGCTCGCGCAGGTAATCATCGAGCGGCTGCTGGCTGCGCCAGTTGCTGGCGCCGCGCGGGCAGTCCCGCACCACCAGGCCGCTGGCGCGAATGCGGGTCGCTTCTTCGTCGCCCCGGTTGATGCCGACGTTGCCGATATGCGGGTAGGTCAGGGTGATGATCTGCTGGCAATAGGACGGGTCGCTCAGGATTTCCTGATAGCCGGTGATCGAGGTATTGAACACGACCTCGCCTTGGGCGTGACCCTCGGCGCCGATGGATTCGCCCCGAAACAGACTGCCGTCTTCCAGAGCCAGAAGCGCGGGTTTCCTCAAGCAAGCCTCCACAATAAACACGCGCAAGGAAAGAGCGGCGCAAAGGCCGCTCCCATGATGCGGTGCAAAAAATTAAGCCTGGACGGGCGTCGAGTCTAACAAATCGCGCCGTCCCGCTCCAGGTATCGGGTTGTCGCCGGGAGTGCCGTTCAGCGCAGGCCGAGCACGTCCCGCATGTCGAACAGGCCAGGGCCGCGCCCGGCCAGCCAGTGGGCGGCCCGCACCGCGCCCTTGGCGAAGGTCATCCGGCTGGAGGCGCGATGGGTGATTTCGAGGCGTTCGCCCACGTCGGCGAACAGCACGGTGTGCTCGCCGACGATATCACCGGCCCGCACGGTGGAAAAACCGATGGTGGTGCGGTCGCGTTCGCCGGTGACGCCCTTGCGGCCATATACGGCGCATTGCTCCAGATCGCGGCCCAGCGTTTGGACGATCACCTGCCCCATGGCCAATGCGGTGCCGGAAGGCGCGTCTACCTTGTGGCGGTGGTGGGCCTCGATGATTTCGATATCCACGCCGTCACCCAAAACCTGCGCCGCCAGTTCCAGCAACCGGAAGCAGAGATTGACGCCGACGCTCATGTTCGGCGCGAAGACGATGGGAATGGTCTCGGCGGCGCGGGCGATCACGGTTTTCTGCTCGGCGGAAAAGCCAGTAGTGCCAATGACCATGGCCTTGCCGGCTTTCTGGCACAGCGCCAGATGGGCGAGCGTCGCCGCCGGCCGGGTGAAGTCAATCAGCACGTCGAAATGCTCGACCAGCGGCGCCAGATCGGCGGTGATGGCTACGTTCAGTCGCCCGATGCCCGCGATTTCGCCGGCGTCGGTACCGATCGAGGGATGGTCGGGATGTTCCAGGGCCATGGTGCAGCGCATGTCGTCGACCGGATGACAGGCTTCGAGCAGATGGCGGCCCATGCGGCCGGCCGCGCCGGCGATGGCGACGTGAATCATGGCGGGGGTTCCTCGATACAATGTTTCGGTTGGGTCCGAGGCGGCGCGGCGATGGTGGGCGCATCGAAAAGATCGCAGCCACAAAAAAGGGTTACGCCTTGTGTGACGCAACCCTTGCACTTGGAGCGGGTGATGGGAATCGAACCCACGCTATCAGCTTGGGAAGCTGAAGTTCTACCATTGAACTACACCCGCTACGAAATTCTGCGCGCACCGTCGCTTGAAGCCCGGCAAGCTGGCGCAATCCAAATGTTAGCGATAAAGTAGGGAAGTTGCAAGGTCAAAGACCGCCGGATCGGGGCGGCCTTACTCGGATAGAAATCGGTATTACTCCGGAATCCGGCAGCTCTCGGGATCTTCCATATCCTTCAGCCAGCGTGGCGGTTTGCCGCGGCCCGTCCAGGTTTTCTCGGGATCGTTGGGATTGCGATACTTCGGTTTGCCCGGTCTCCGTTTGCGACTGGAATAGTTGAGAACCTCTTCCGGCGCCATATCAACTCGTTTGGCCATCTCGACCATCTGCTCGCGGATGGCCTCGATTTCGCCAGATTTTTTTTGCTCGATTAACTCGTGAGCTTTATTGATGAGCGCCTTGAGTTGCTCGATGGACAAGGCTTCGATGAGGTCGTTGATATCATTCATGGTTAAGTGGTTACCATCATTTTGTGAGTTATGGGGAAGTCCGTGATTGGAGTCACAAAACCATTGTAAGATATTTCTTTTTATTTACGCAATCGTTTCCATGGCCGAATTTGAAAATCCAGTTTTTTGAGTCTTTGCCCAATGAAATTGTCACGAAAATTTTGAAATCCCATGAATCCAGCCAACATGATCCAGCCTGTCTCGGAGAGCCGGCTCGAATCGGGTGATTCACATGTCATCTCCCCTTCGTCGCACCGGATTCGCAGCTTCGTTCGCCGCGCCGGTCGCATGACCCATGCCCAGCGCCGGGCTCTGACAGCGTTGTGGCAACGCTTTGGGGTTGAAGCTGACGCCCCAGTGGATTCGATGGCCTTCTTTGGCCGTCGCGCACCGCTGGTGCTGGAGATTGGTTTTGGCGATGGCGAAGCACTGGCGACCTTGGCCAGCGTCGATCCGATGGCGAATTATCTGGGCCTGGAAGTTCATCGCCCGGGTATCGGGCATTTGCTGCTACGCGCGGAGGCATTGGCATTAACCAATCTTCGCGTCATGTGCGCCGATGCCGTGGAGGTGCTGGAACGGCAAATACCGGACGATTGCCTGGACCGCGTGCAGATTTTCTTTCCCGATCCCTGGCCCAAGACGCGGCATCATAAACGGCGCTTGATTCAGCCTTCTTTCGTCACGTTGCTGGTTCACAAACTCAAGTCGAGCGGACAATTGCATATCGCTACGGATTGCGAAGACTATGCCCGTTCGATTCTGAACCTGCTAAATGCGACTCCCGGACTGTTAAATCAGGCGGACGGAAATGGTTTCGCGCCACGTCCCGCATATCGGCCCGCGACCAGGTTCGAACAGCGCGGCTGGCGGTTGGGGCATCAGGTCCGGGATATCCTGTTTGCCCGGTGTGAGCGCCGCGAGCAAGCAATTCCGGATTTGTAGGAGGCGGCCAGCTGGGCTCCGGCTTGACCGTTGGGTGAGATCCTGAAATTTCTTGTGTGCCGCACCCTAGCCGACTGGCATATTTTCAACCAAAATAGATAAGTGTGTTTTCAGCGTGAACACGGCGACCAGGTTGCTACCGCCAACGCAGGGGCGGCCCAATCCGAACTCAAAATGGCGATGAGGTCAAGCAAATGTTTTTAAAGTTATTTCTTAATATGTTCCGCGACAGACGCCCCTTATCTGGGATACTGGTTCTGATTCTGGGGATCGTGGCGGGACCCGCCTTGGGACAGGATGGGTGGGGATTTGCCTGGCAGCCGGAAGTCGCGGCCCGCTCCGCAGTGCTGATGAACCCGGCTACGGGCGAAGTCCTGTTCGCCAAGGAACCGCATTTGCCCCTGCCACCCGCCAGCACTACCAAGGTGCTCACCGCGCTGGTGGCCCTGGAACGCCTCGACCCAAACACCCGGGTGCTGGTCAGTCCACAAGCGGCCACCGCGCCACCGAGCCGTATTGGACTGCGGGCCGGCGAAGCCGCCTTGACGCAGGATCTTCTATACGGGTTAATGCTGAAATCGGGCAATGATGCTGCCGAAGCTCTGGCTGAGGCAGCGGGCGGCTCAATTTACGGATTCGCCGACCTGATGAACGCCAAGGCCCGGCAAATCGGCGCGCGCAACAGCAATTTCATGAACCCCCATGGCTTGCCAAACGACGACCACTATTCGACCGCTTACGATTTGGCATTGATTTTTCGCCAGGCGATGAATCATCCGACGTTCGCGGACATCGTGCGCACTCGCAATGCGGCCCTGCGAATCGAGTCGAGTCAGGGTTTGTACGGTGACTGGCGCATGGTGCCAGTGGTCAACCATAACCGGCTACTGGGTTCTTACGAGGGAACGCTCGGCGGCAAGACCGGTTACACGCTCAAGGCCCGGCGTTGTTTTGTTGGCGAGGCGGATCGCGGTGGAGTCCGTCTGATCGTCGCCATTCTCAACAGCCCCACCAGCAGCGCCTTGTGGCAGGATGCGCGCACGCTGCTCGATTATGGCTTTGCCCGTAATGGTCTGGCGTCGCCGCCGCCCGCGCCGCTGGCACCGCTGCCGGTTTTGGTTCAGCGTGAGCCGATCGCGTCACCAGTTGAGGAAGAGAGCGATGAGCCGATGGTCCGTCCAGAGCCGGTCACGCGCGTGGCTATGGTTCGTCCGGCACCGATAGTTCGTCCAGAGCCGGCCACGCCCGTGGCTGCGATTCGTCCGGCCCCGCGTGTGGAGATCGAGTCCCCGGCGCCAGATTGGCAAGAGGATATTCAACCTGTGGCTGAAGAATCGGTGATGCCTGCCAAACCGGTGGTTACCGCTCGTACCCGGAGGATCGCCGACACCCATACAGCGGTCAAGCCGATAGCGGCCAAACCGGTGGCAACGCCGATAGCCAAGCCGGTAGTGGTGGCCAGGCCGGTAACCAGGCCGGTAGTGGTAGCCAGGCCGGTAGCGACGCCGATAGCCAAGCCGGTAGTGATGGCCAGGCCGGTGGCCAAGCCGGTAGTGGTGGCCAGGCCGATAGGGACGCCGGTAGCCAAGCCGGTAGTGGTGGCCAGGCCGGTAGCGACGCCGGTAGCCAAGCCGGTGGTAGCGGCCAGGCCGGTAGCGACGCCGGTAGCCAAGCCGGTGGTAGCGGCCAGGCCGGTAGCCAAGCCGGTGGTAGCGGCCAGGCCGGTAGCCAAGCCGGTAGTGGTGGCCAAACCAGCCAAGCCCCTCATGCTGGCGATGGTTGCGGTCAAGCCTGTGCCGACACCTGACAAGACAGGGAAGCCCGTCATGGCGTTGTCGGGCAAGGCAGCGCTGGTCAAGCCAGCGCCCGTCGCGCCGGCTAAGCTGGAGAAACGGGAGACGGCCAAGGTTGCCGCCGTCCGCGCCGAACCGGTGGCCAAGTCCCAGAAAGCCAAGCGGTGAAGTTGAGGGACGACTTGGAACGTAGCCTCAAGTCAACCTAAAGAAAAAAGGCGATTCTCAGAATCGCCTTTTTTGTTAGCGCCGGCAGCAGTGCCTATGCCCGCGCGTTCAATGGGGGAACGTTGCGGCGCGCTTGGCCGACGTAGAGTTGCCGTGGCCGCCCGATCTTCTGATCTTTTTCGGTGATCATCTCGATCCAGTGACTGATCCAGCCGGCGGTACGGGCGATGGCGAACATCACCGTGAACATCTCGACTGGAATCTTCAGCGCGCTGTAGATGATGCCGGAGTAGAAATCCACGTTGGGATACAGCTTGCGCTCGATGAAGTAGGGATCGCTCAGGGCGATCTCCTCCAGGCGCATGGCCAGGTCGAGGCGCGGATCGTGGCCATAACTGTCCAGCACCTGATGGCAGACGTCCTTGATGATCTTGGCGCGGGGATCGAAGCTCTTGTAAACCCGGTGGCCAAACCCCATCAACCGCACGCCGCTGTTCTTATCTTTGACCTTGGCGATAAAGCTGTCGATGTTCGACACATCGCCGATCCGGTCCAGCATCCGAATTACCGCCTCATTGGCGCCGCCGTGCGCCGGTCCCCAAAGGGTCGCGATGCCCGCCGCGATCGCAGCATAGGGGTTGGTGCCCGAGGAACCGGCCAGCCGCACGGTGGAGGTCGAGGCGTTTTGCTCGTGATCGGCATGCAGGGTAAACAGGATATCCAGCGCCCGCTCGGCCACGGGATTGATCTCGTAGCGCTTGCCAGGGAGACTGAACATCATGTAGAGCAGATTGCCGGTGTAGCTCAGGTCATCGCGGGGATAGATCGAGGGATCGCCGATGCTGTGCTTGTAACAGGCGGCGGCGATGGTCGGCATCTTGGCGATCAACCGGCGCGCGGTGACCATGCGGTCTTCGTAATCCTGAATATTGAGCCGGTCGTGGAAGAACGCCGATAGCGAACTGACCACAGCCATCATCATCGCCATCGGATGGGCGTCGTGATTGAAACCGTGGAAAAAGCGGCGCAGATTTTCGCGAATCCGGTTATGCCGGGCGATGCTGGTTTCGAAGATCTGCTTCTTTTCGGCGTTGGGCAACTCGCCATACAGCAACAGATAGCAGACTTCCAGGAAGTTGCACTGCTCGGCCAGTTGCTCGATGGGATGGCCGCGATACATCAGTTCGCCCTTGTCGCCGTCCAGGTAGGTGATCGTGCTCTGGCAACTGGCGGTGGACATGAAACCAGGGTCGTAGGTGAAGTAACCGAATTCCTTGGCTAGTCTACCGATGTCCACTACGGGAGAGCCGTAGGTCGGCTCCAGCACCGGCATCTGCACCGCTTTTCCGTTGACATCATCCTTAAAGGTAATCGTTGTCATTGTGTGGCCTCCAAGTGGGTTGATGGTCGAAAGCAGGTCGTGAACCGCCGTCTTTTTTTGTCACCACGGCGATATTTCAGCGTTTATCAGCACCTTATGCCCTGTCCGCAGCGCCCGTAATGATACCCTAATACGTAGGGTTTTGCCGCAAAATCCTTGCCTGAGGCCGCGAAGGATGGGCAAAAGAAAAGGCATCGTTCGGGATGCCTTTGAGGGATGGCGCCAGCAGAGTTCAGGACAGGCCGTACTTGCGGCGGAAGCGATCCACGCGGCCGGCGGTGTCCACGATCTTCTGCTTGCCCGTGTAGAACGGGTGCGAGTGGCTGGACACTTCCACTTTGACCAGGGGATAGGTTTTGCCATCGGTCCACTGGACGGTTTCCTTGGTAGCGATGGTGGACCGGGTGAGGAACGAGAAATCGGTGGAAATATCCTGAAACACGACTTCGCGGTAGGCTGGATGAATATCTTTCTTCATGAATGCCGAAACCTTCGCAATACGGTGAGCCGATCCGCGCCGCGCCTGGATGGCGCGTAGGCATAAATGCCTGGGCGGGGCGCTAAAAGCGTTAAACTATAGCGAGTTTCGAGACCGGGTCGCAAGACCGTGCCCGCTCCAGATTTGTGGTCGCTTGGCCGCCATAGCCTCTTTGCTGTTCTCTTTTGGAGCCTTGTTGGGTGGAAATTTCGATGAATCACGAACCCAGGGTCGGTTTTGTCAGCCTTGGCTGCCCCAAGGCGCTGGTGGATTCCGAGCAGATTCTGACCCGGTTGCGAGCCGAGGGCTACGGAATCGCGCCGACCTACCCGGAAGCGGATTTGGTGGTGGTCAACACTTGCGGCTTCATTGACGCAGCGGTAGCGGAGTCGCTGGATGCCATCGGCGAGGCGCTGGCGGAGAACGGCAAGGTCATCGTCACGGGCTGTCTCGGCGCGAAAGGCAACGTGGTGCGCGACTTGCACCCGACCGTGCTGGCGGTGACCGGCCCCCACGCCTGCGAGGAGGTGATGGCGGCGATTCATACGCATCTGCCCCGACCCCACGATCCATTCCTGGATCTCGTGCCGCCGCAGGGCGTCAAGCTCACGCCCCGGCATTACGCCTATCTGAAAATCGCCGAGGGTTGCAACCATCGCTGCACCTTTTGCATCATTCCTCAGTTGCGCGGCGATCTGGTCAGCCGCCCGGTCGGCGAGGTGCTGCGGGAGGCGGAAAACCTGGTCCGCGCCGGCGTGCGCGAACTGCTGATCGTGGCGCAGGATACCAGCGCCTACGGGCTGGACCTGCGCTATCGCACTGGCTTCTGGAACGGCCGCCCGTTGAAAACCCACCTGACTTCCTTGGCCGCCGCCCTGGGCGAACTGGGCGCGTGGGTGCGGTTGCACTACGTCTATCCCTATCCCCACGTGGATGAACTCATCCCGCTGATGGCGGAAGGTCGGCTGTTGCCCTATCTGGATGTCCCGTTGCAACACGCCAGCCGGCGCATTCTGAAAGCCATGAAGCGGCCGGCTAACGCCGACGACGCCCTGACGCGCATCCGGCGCTGGCGGGAAATCTGCCCCGAGCTGACCTTGCGCAGCACGTTCATCGTCGGCTTCCCCGGCGAAACCGAGACCGATTTCGAGCAACTGCTGGAATTTCTGGAAGCGGCGGAGCTGGATCGGGTCGGTTGCTTCACCTACTCGCCGGTGGAGGGGGCCGCCGCCAACGCCTTGCCCGGCCCGGTCCCGGACGAAGTCAAACAGGAGCGGCAGGCTCGCTTGATGACGTTGCAGGCCGGGATCAGCGCCCGGCGGCTGCGGCGCAAGATCGGGCAAACCCTGAAGGTGTTGGTGGACGCGCACGACGAGGAGGGCAGAGCCATCGCCCGATCCAGCGCTGATACGCCGGAAATCGACGGCGTGGTGTTGATCGAGGAGGGCGCAGTGTTGCCGGTCGGCGAGTTCGCCGAGGTGCGGATCGTGGACGCCGACGAGCATGACCTCTATGCTGAAATGATCGCGGCGAAAGGGGATCAACCTGGTATTGTTCACAAAAGGAGACGACGATGACGCTGACGCTGACTTCACCCGCTTTCACCCATAACGGTGCGATGCCGGCCCGCCTGACCTGCGATGGTCGGGATGTGTCGCCGGAGCTGCGCTGGTCCGGTCTGCCAGCTGACACCAAAAGCCTGGCTCTGATCGTGGACGACCCCGATGCGCCCGATCCCGCCGCGCCGCGCATGACCTGGGTCCACTGGGTGCTGTACAACATTCCGCCCACTGCGACCAGTCTGGCAGAAGCCGTGGCTCCCGGCGCTTTGCCGGCGGGGACGCGGCAAGGGCTGAACGACTGGGGACGCACCGGCTATGGTGGCCCATGCCCGCCGATTGGCCGGCATCGCTACTTCCACAAGCTCTACGCGCTGGATGCGGTGTTGCCCGATCTGGGCAAGCCCGTCAAGGCAGCGCTGGAACAGGCGATGAAAGGCCATGTCCTGGCCAGCACCGAACTGGTGGGAACCTATCAGCGTTCGCGATGAACGCGCCATTGAACTTTTTTGGATCGTCCCCATCTTAGTGATTAAGCGTAAGCCCTTACGCCTGTCCGCTTCCCTCCCTGAGCGGGCTATATCCGGTTCGCTGAACTGGATACGATATTCGCCCCGGTTCCATTCCCCCTTGTAACCGGGGCTTCTTTTTG
>JAGTSD010000399.1 GCA_018262135.1 Pseudomonadota bacterium
ACCCCTGCGCCAGGTCGCCGCCGAGATCAAGGACATCGAAACCGGCCGGCGGGACGAACTGAGCAGCGGCTATCCCGAGGAATTGCAGCCGCTGACGGTGAACCTGAACGCCCTGCTGCGCCAGGGTCGCGCCCATCTGGAACGCTACCGCAACGCGCTGGGCGATCTGGCGCACAGTCTGAAAACCCCGCTGGCGGTGGCGCGCGGCGCGCTGGACAACGACACCGACTCCGGCGAGCTGCGCCATACCCTGGGCGAGCAGGTGGCGCGCATGAACCGCACGGTGGACTATCAGTTGCAGCGGGCCGCCGCCGCCGGGCGCATCGCCCTGAGCGCGCCGCTGCCGGTCGCGCCCCTCGCCCGCAAGATTCTGGACTCGCTGGCCAAGGTCTACGCCGACCGCGCCCCGCAATTGCGCGCCGAAATCGCCGCGACGACGGTGTTCTACGGCGACGAGGGCGATCTGCTGGAAATTCTCGGCAACCTAGCCGACAACGCCTGCAAGTGGTGTCGGCGACAAGTGGTGGTGCGCGCTCATCCCACCGATCGCGATGGGCGCACGGAACTGATGGTGGAAGTCGAGGATGATGGCCCCGGCATTCCCGCCGACCAGGCCCCGCTGCTGCTCAACCGCGGCCAGCGCGCCGATCCGACGGTCGCTGGCCACGGCATCGGGCTGGCGGTGGTTCGCGATCTGGTCGAGGAGGTCTACTACGGCCGACTGGAGATCGGCCAGGGCGCGCTGGGCGGAGCGCGGGTGCGGGCGCGGCTGCGGTTCCAGGCCAACGGCGGCTGAATCCACCGCCTCCCTCCGCCAAACGCTTTGGCCCATTTGCGGCTACTCTTTGGATTACGAACCACCAACGACAACAGGGATTCGCCATGCCGACCATCGCCACCTTCAACCTGTGCAATTTCGGCGCGGATGCGTCCCCCACCCGCCTGGCGCGCCTGGGCGCGATCATCGCCCGGGAACTCGAAGGACCGGACATTCTGGCGGTGCAGGAAGTCAAGGGAGCAAGTCCGGCGCTGGCGGAAGTGCGGGTTCCGGCCGATCCAGCCTATCGGGCGCTGATCGGCGCCATCGCCCAGGCGGACGGTCCGCGCTACGCCTTTCGGGAAATTCCGCCGCTGGCCCACCAGGACGGCGGCATGGCCGGCGCCAACATCCGGATCGGCCTGTTATTCAACCCGGCGACCGTCCATTTCCCCGACCGGGGCGATGCCGGCCCGGAGGACAGCGTCGGTATCCGCCTCGACGGCGGCCAGCCCAGCCTGACGCTCAATCCCGGCCGCATCGCCCCCGCTCATCCCGCCTTCGCCGGCGATGATCATCATCACTGGGCGCCCAGCCGCAAGGTGCTGGCGGCGGAATTCGAGTTGCAAGGCCGGCGCCTGTTCGTGATCGTCTGTCACTTCAAGTCCATGCGCTCGACGACCCGCCGCGAGGGGGATTACGCCAAGAAGCAGCGCCATGCCCAGGCCGAGATCGTCCACCGCTTCGCCGCCGATCTACTGGCCTGCGATCCCCGGGCCGCTATCGTGCTGCTGGGCGATTTGAACGATGTGCCAGGCTCAAAAACCCTGAAGCTGTTGAAGGGCGAGGCGTTCCACAACCTGCTGGAGGATTTGCCGTGCGGGCAGGCTTACACCCGCCGCCATGGCAGCCAGCCGCAGGCGCTGGACCACATTCTGGTCAGTCCGGCGTTGCGCCACGGCGCGGCGGCGCGTATCCCGCACCTCAACAGCAACGCCGCGCCCGGCGAACCGGAACCGGCCAGCGACCACGATCCGGTGGTGGCGGCATTGCCGGCCTTGCTGGGCGGCTGACGGGCGCGAGCCACGCTCAGGGCGGGGGTTCGGGAATCGTTCGCCCCGTCAGCCGGCTGAAGACCTCCCGCACCCACTCCGGCCCCGGTTGTAGCGGCGTCTCATCCGGATGCGCGTCCGCCCACTCAACCGCCAGAATCATCGGTACCCACGGGGTGGCATGAACGCTCCGCTCCGCCTCCAAACCCCGGATCGTCCGGGCGGTACGCAGGACCAGTTCCACGCCACGAACCGATTCCACCGTCGGTTCGGCGCAGTGCTCGGCCGGCGTGACGACCAGATATTCGCGACAGGCCAGCGGACGTTCCGCGTGAATCGAGCAGGATTCTTCTTCCAGAAACGGGCAGGCGATACGCTGATGGAAATAATCCATGCCAAACGGAATCAGCTCTTCAGCCCGGCATTGTCGCGGTTCGCGCAATTTCTCCAGTAACCCGGCCTGCTCCAGGCGCCGGCGCGCAGCCTCGAAACGGGCCAGGATCGTTGATTTTCGGGGTTCTGGCATTTCCTCCACCATATCCCGAAGCCGCCGCGCCTCGATTCCGGAAATCGGGACCAGTTGCCGGCAACAGGCGCCGCAGCCTTTTCTACAGGAGACCTCCAATCCTTGCGCCCGGGCGTTCTCCACTGAAAAATCGACGAAGGAGTCCGTCAGATAGCGAAACAGGGGCAATAGTTCGGCCAGACGCGTCGGTCCTGCTGGAATCAGCATTTCCAGCCGTATCTTTCTCCCGGCGATCACCAATTCGGCAGTGGTGTTGAAAAATTCGGTGGGATTTTCGGGCGTGGTAGTCATGGAACGTCAGAGTCAGGTCGATGTCGGCGGTCTTGGATGGCCTCGAAATAAACTTTTCCGGGACGAGGGCGCATAGTTCTCCACCCCGGGACGCTCACGGCATCGC
>JAGTSD010000075.1 GCA_018262135.1 Pseudomonadota bacterium
ACTCAGCAAATCCAATGGCAGCGCCTGCAAATCGAGCAGCAGCTTGCCGGCGCCCTGGGCGGCGTCTACGTGCAGCAGGACGCCGCGCGAGCGAGTGATGGCGCCGATGGCGGCCAGATCCTGGACCACGCCGGTTTCATTGTTGACGTGCATCAGCGATACCAGCACGGTATCGGGTCGCAACGCCGCCTCGACCCGTTCCGGCGGGATCAATCCGTCCCGGTCCGGCTCGAGGTACGTGATCGTGCAACCTTCCCATTCCAGTCGCCGGCAGACGTCGAGCACGGCCTTGTGCTCGGTCTTGCTGGTCACCAGGTGCCGGCCCTTGCGGGCATAGGCGCGCATGGCGCCGAACAGGGCGAGGTTGTTGGCCTCGGTGGCGCCCGAAGTCCAGATGATTTCGCGTGGATCGGCGTCGAGCAGGGCGGCGACGTGCGCACGGGCAGTTTCTACCGCCCGAGCCGCAGCCCGGCCGAACGCATGGCTGCTGGATGACGGGTTACCGAAAATACCATCCCGGCTCAGATGTTGGCCCAGGACTTCAGCAACCCGCGGGTCTAGCGGGGTAGTCGCCGCGTAATCCAGATAGATCGGCAATTCCACTGCGTCGCGGCGCAGGACGTCTACAACGTTTACATCAGAGCAGGTGCGATGAAACGTTCGGAGGAACGGTCGCGGCGCCGGCCATTCTGAAAATGCGCCACGTCGTAGGCCGCCGGGCGTTCGACGAACTGCCCCAGGGTGATGCCTTCCAGGAAGGTAAAAATCTGGTGGCTCAGATCAGTCCACAATTGGTGGGTCAGACAGCGCTGGCCATCCTGGCAGTTTTCGTTACCACAGCAACGGGTGGCGTCCAGCCGTTCGTCCACGGCGCTGATGATGTTGGCAACCGTGACCTGGTCCGGCGAGCGCGACAGGCGATAGCCGCCGCCAGGTCCGCGTACGCCTTCCACCAGGTTCCGCTTGCGTAGCTTGGCGAACAACTGTTCGAGATAGGACAGCGAGATGCCCTGGCATCGGGATATTTCAGCCAGTGTCACGGGACCATAGCGGTCGTGAATGGCTAAATGCATCATGGCGGTGACTGCATAGCGGCCTTTGGTTGAAAGTCGCATGAGGATTACCTCGTAAGTAAGGTTTGCGGGCAGTTAATTCCTGACTATTGGATAGGGAAACTATATTAACTGATTAACTTAGTCAACTAATCGGCGGGATAAGACCCCAAAATTTTCCCGAATTCCCAGGAGAGTTCAGACCAAGCGGTCGGAGGAGGGGGCGAAACGGTGGCCCTGGCGCAGGCAGTAGCCGAGCCATTTATAAAGGAAGCGGTTCATCCGCCAGCGGGTAAAGAGGGAGGCGCCATGCCCTCGGTCATGGCTGAGGGCGTCGATGGCGAAGGTAGCGTGGTGGCGTAGGTGGGCAGCCATCACCTCAGCCTGTCGAGCATCGTGATAAACCCGGATTCGCAGGTTGGGCTCGATGAGGATCGCACCGTCATCCTGGCTGAACTGGTAGGTCAGGATCAGTTCGCTGGTGTAGCGGCACCGCTCGACGATGCGCAAATGCAGATCCAGGCCGCCGGCTACCCGGGATACGCACTCGATCCGCGCCGAAGGCATGACCGGCAGCAGCCGGCGGATATGGATGTAGTTGTTCTCGTACAAGTCCATTAAGGCCGTGAACGTACCTGGCGGATCGTGCCAGAGCGCGCTGCGGGAAGGGCAGAGCAGAATCATCGGTTCACGCGCCTGGTCCGGGCAGCGGTTCCAGCCGCCAGCCTGCCGCGTCGCAAACCAGAACGCTACCTTGGTCGTACCAGTCGCCCAGCACCGCCCGCCGCGCCGGCTGACCATCGAGGGTCCAGTCATGGATGGCCGGACGGTGGGTATGACCGTGGATCAGACGGCGAACGCCATGAGCGCGCAACGCCCGGTCCACGGCAGTCGGATTGACGTCCGTGATGGCGGCGGCTTTTTGCTGGATGGCCTGCCGGCTGGTTTCCCGCAACTGGCCGGCCAGCGCCCGCCGCTGCGCCAGCGGCAGGGCCAGGGTTCGCGCCCGCCAGGCAGGATCGCGGACCTGGGCGCGAAACGTCTGATACTCGACATCGTCGGTACACAGGGTATCGCCGTGCAGCAGCAGCACCCGCTCGCCTGCCAGTTCGATCACCGCGCTTTCCGGTAACAGTTGAATGCCGCTGGCGGCGGCGAAGCGCTCACCGAGCAGGAAATCGCGGTTGCCGTGCAGGAAGTACGTGGGAACGCCCTGGTCGGTCAACCTGCGCAAGGCCGCCGCGACCGTCCGGCCGAGCTCCGCGTCGTCGTCATCGCCGATCCATGCCTCGAACAGATCGCCCAGGATGTACAGCGCCCCGGCCTGCTGCGCCCGCCGTTCCAGGAAATCCAGGAACAGGGCGGTGATGGCGGGGCGTGTCAGTTCCAGATGCAGATCGGAGATGAACAACGTGGTCATGAAGCTATTCGCCGACGATTTCGGTTTTCTCGATGACCACGTTCTCGACCGGCACGTCCTGATGACCGCGCCGGGAAGTGGTGGCTACCTTGGCGATGGCCTTGACCACGTCCATGCCGTCCGCGACTTGGCCGAACACACAGTAGCCCCAACCCTGGCTGGTTGGACTGCGATGGTCAAGAAAATCGTTGTCTTTCAGGTTAATGAAGAATTGTGAGCTGGCGGAATGGGGGTCGGCGGTACGGGCCATGGCTACGCTCCCGACCCGGTTTTTCAGCCCATTGTCGGCTTCGTTACGAATGGGCGGACGGCCCGGCTTCTGGTTCATGTCCGGGTTGAGACCGCCGCCCTGGATCATGAAGTTGGGGATCACCCGATGAAACAGCGTGCCTTCATAGAATCCGTCCCGGGCATATTGCAGAAAGTTGGCTGCGGTAACCGGAGCGTGGGCGTGGTCGAGTTCCAGGGTGATGATACCGAGCGTGGTGTGCAGTTTGATCATGGCGATGATTTTTTAACCGGTTCGGTGGCGGCGGCGGGCGCGGTGGCAGGGGAGGTGGCGGGCAACACGGTGACGGACTGAATGATCACCGGCATCGTGGGCACGTCGCGGAATCGGTTGCCCGGTCCGCCGGCGCCGGTGGGGGTCTGCCGGATTTTATCCACGACTTCCATGCTACCGACGACCTGGCCGAATACGGCATAGCCCCAACCCTGGGGGTCGGGCGCCCGGTAATCCAGCGCCGGATTGTCCTTGACGTTGATGAAAAACTGGGCGGTGGCGGACTGAGGATCGCTGGTGCGGGCCATGGCAACGGTGCCGCGCAGGTTTTTCAGGCCGTTGTCGGCTTCGTTCTTGACCGGCGCGCGGGTCGGCTTTTGCTGGAAGTCGGCAGTGAAGCCACCACCCTGGATCATGAAGCCGTCTATGACCCGGTGAAAGATCGTGCCGTTGTAGAAGCCTTCCCGCGCGTAGGCGAGGAAGTTTTCGACGGTCTTGGGCGCTTTGTCGTCGGCGAGTTCCAGGGTGATGGGGCCGAGACTGGTGTCCAGCCGAACCTGGGTTCCGGCCAGCGCGTTGCTGCTGGCCCAACCGAGCAGGGCCGCAGCGAATAGCAGGGGTATTTTACGCATGAAGGGTCACTGGGTTATGGAAATGACGAAAGCATGATAACCAGCAGCAGCGCGCACCGCCAGATTTGGCGGGGGCGAACGCTTTCCGTTACCATCCCCTGCCTATGACCACCAAAACCGTCAAAACGCGCTTCGCCCCCAGTCCCACCGGCTATCTGCACCTGGGTAACGTCCGCACTGCCCTGTTCAATGCGCTGCTGGCCCGGCGTTGGGGCGGCCTGTTTCTGCTGCGGATCGAGGATACCGACCGGGAACGCAGCCGTCCCGAATACGTCGAGGCGCTGCTGGAGGATTTACGCTGGCTGGGCCTGGAGTGGCAGGAAGGGCCGGAGGTCGGCGGCGCTCATGGCCCGTATGCTCAGTCGGAACGGGCGGCGATCTATGCGGACTATTACCAGCGGCTGGAAAGCGCGGGCCAGGCCTATCCCTGCTTCTGTACGCCGGCGGAGCTGGCGCTGAGCCGCAAGGCGCAACGGGCGGCCAGCCGTCCGCCGCGCTATGCCCGCACATGCGCCCGGCTGAGCGAAGCCCAACGGAGCGAGCGGCTGGAGCGGGGCTTGCAACCGACCCTGCGCTTCCGGGTGCCGCTGCAGCGAACGGTGGAATTTGCCGACCGGGTGCGCGGCCCGCAGCGCTTCGCCAGCGACGACATCGGCGATTTCGTCATCCGCCGGGCCGACGGTACGCCGCAGTTTTTTTTCGCCAACGCCGTGGACGATGCGCTGATGGGCATTACCCACGTGCTGCGCGGTGAAGATCATCTCGCCAATACCTCGCGCCAGTTGTTGTTGCTAGAGGCGCTGGGACTGCCCGCGCCGGAATACGGCCATCTGGCACTGATCGTCGGGGCGGATGGCGGGCCATTGTCCAAGCGCGAGGGCGATCTGAGCCTGCGCGAGTTGCGGGCCGCCGGCTATCTGCCGGAAGCGCTGCTGAACTATCTGGCACGGCTCGGCCACGTTTACGAGCGGGACGAGTGGCTGGAGCCGGCGGAACTGGCCGCCGGGTTTTCGCCGGACCATCTGGGCCGCGCCCCGGCCCGCTATGACGAGGCGCAATTGCTGCACTGGCAAAGCGAGGCGGTGCGGCGCATGGACCTGGACCGGCTGTGGGACTGGATGGGTGCCGTGGTTCACGAGCACGTGTCGCCCGAGGGCCGGGACGATTTCATCGCCACGGTTCGACCCAACATCCGCTTTCCCGCCGATGCTGCCTTTTGGGTGGAGCGGTTGTTCGGCGCCGAATTGACTCCGAGCGAGGAGGGTCGGGCGGTGATCGCGGCGGCGGGGTCGGTGTTTTTTGTCCACGCCCTGGCTGCCTATGCGCAACACGGCGCCGCCTTGCAGCCGCTGGTCGAAGATCTGAAGCGGCGTACCGGTTTGAAGGGCAAGCACCTGTTCATGCCGCTACGGGCGGCGCTGACCGGCGAAACCCATGGTCCGGAACTGGCCCGCGTGATTGACCTGATGGCGCCCGAACGGGTCCGCCACCGTCTGCGAGCCGCCGTTCAAGCTGGTTAGCGTTGCCAGGTCAACTTCGGTTACGACCGCTCCTTCCTTGAGAGAGTTGCCCATGTTGCGGATTTTCAACAGCCTGACCCGCCAGAAAGAAGAATTCCGGCCCATCGAGCCGGGCAAGGTCAAAATGTATGTGTGCGGCATGACGGTCTACGACTACTGCCACGTCGGTCACGCGCGGGTCATGGTGGTGTTTGACGTCGTCCTGCGCTGGCTGCGCACCCAGGGCTACGATGTGACCTACGTGCGCAACATCACCGACATTGACGACAAAATTATCCGCCGCGCCCAGGAAAATGGCGAGGAGTTCGGGGCATTAACCGCGCGCTTTATTCAGGCCATGAACGAAGATCTGGATGCGCTGGGGATTCTGCCACCGACCTACGAGCCGCGTGCTACCGAGGCCATGGCCGACATGCTCGCCCTGATCCAGACTCTCCTGGACAAGGGTTACGCCTACGTCGGCACCAGCGGCGACGTGTATTACGACGTCAGCCGCTTCGACCGCTATGGTCAATTGGCTAACAAGAAGCTCGAGGATTTACGTTCGGGCGCGCGGGTCGAGGTCGAGGAAGCCAAGGACGATCCGCTGGACTTCGTGTTGTGGAAGGCCGCCAAGCCCGGCGAACCGAGCTGGGCGTCGCCGTGGGGCGCGGGCCGGCCCGGCTGGCATATCGAATGCTCGGCGATGTCTACTCGCTGCCTGGGCGAGCATTTCGACATTCATGGTGGCGGCATGGACCTGAAGTTTCCCCATCACGAAAACGAAATCGCCCAGTCCGAGGCGGCCAGTGGCCAGCGCTGTGTGAACTTATGGATGCACAACGGCTTTGTCCAGGTGAACGAGGAGAAGATGTCCAAGTCGCTGGGCAACTTCTTCACCGTGCGCGAAGTGCTGCAACGCTATGCCCCGGAAGTGGTGCGGCTGTTTATCCTGACCAGCCACTACCGGGGGCCGCTGAATTATTCGGATGAGAATCTGGACCATGCCAAGGCGTCGCTGACCCGGCTGTACACGGCGCTGCGTGGTTTGCCGCACCTGGACGCTCAGGTTGAAGAAGGCTGGCGGGAGCGGTTCGCGCAGGCGATGGATGATGATTTCAACACCCCCGAAGCGCTGGCGGCGCTCTTCGACCTGGCGCGCGAGATCAACCGTCTGCGAACCGAGGATGAAGCGGCGGCGGCGCGGTTGGGAGCCAGCCTGCGGATGTTGGGCGGATGGCTGGGATTGTTGCAAACCGATCCGGAAATATTTCTGCGGGGCAGTGGGGAAGTTGGGGAAGGAGCGTCAGGGTTGATCGCCGAACAAATCGAAGCACTGATCGCCGAGCGCGCCGCCGCCCGCAAGGCCAAACAGTGGGCCGAAGCGGATCGAATTCGCGGCTTGCTGCAGGAGGCGGGGATCGTGCTGGAAGATACGCCGAAGGGCACGATCTGGCGGCGGGATTAAAAAATCGGCTTGACGAAGGTTGGGTTCAAAAATAAAATCCTCGATTCCGCATGGAGCCGCAGGATGCCAGCAGCGGTTCATTCGTAAACGGGGTATAGCGCAGTCTGGTAGCGCACCTGCTTTGGGAGCAGGGGGTCGTGGGTTCGAATCCCTCTACCCCGACCATGGCGCGGGCAAGGCGGCGGCTTCTGGATGGTTCGTGACACCGCGCCCGTAGCTCATGTGGATAGAGCATCAGCCTTCTAAGCTGAGGGTAGCAGGTTCGAGTCCTGCCGGGCGCGCCAGATTCCCGGCTGATGAAGTGAAATACCAATGGTGGACGTAGCTCAGATGGTAGAGCCCCGGATTGTGGTTCCGGTCGTCGTGGGTTCGAATCCCATCGTCCACCCCAATTCAAGACTTGCTTTTTAGAACGGTTTTTGGTTCTATCCGCATTCGTTTTCGGGCCGTTAGCTCAATTTGGTAGAGCAGTTGACTCTTAATCAATTGGTTGTAGGTTCGAGTCCTACACGGCCCACCATCCTCGCCGCCCGGGTTTTCCCTTGTTTCCTCTCCTACGTTGTCAACCGCTCCAAAGAGCAGGGCTCGATGGCTGTCCCGGAGAGGTCCATTGTCTTGTATACTCCCCCTGAATGGCGGCAGTCCCTGCCCGTAAGGGTTTTTCTGTTCGTGTCGCCATGGCGCAGGATTCATTGCGAGAGTGGCGGAACTGGTAGACGCGCTGGATTTAGGTTCCAGTGGGGTAACCCGTGAGGGTTCGAGTCCCTCCTTTCGCACCATTCTGCCGCTTGCCCGGGAACTATCGGCATGGTCCGTGTCTTTGGGAGAGCCGGCGGTGTCGCCGGCCGATTCGCTAACATACTAACGATTGACTAAGGTTTGAGGTGCATCGATGCAGGTTTCGGTTGAGACGCTGAACGATCTGGAACGCCGGGTGACCGTGCAGGTGCCCGCCGAACGAGTCGCCAAGGAAA
>JAGTSD010000076.1 GCA_018262135.1 Pseudomonadota bacterium
CAACCGCTGACGGCGGATGCTGGGCGCACTGGCGCTGTGCTACGCCGGCATCGCCCTGGCGGTGGCGCACGATCTGCGCCTGGCCAACACAGCGCGGGACCTCGCGCTCGGCGGGGTCCTGGTGTTCGGCAGCGCCCTGTCCTACGCGCTCTATCTGCTGGGCAACGGCCGGGTCGTGGGGCGACTTGGCGCGTTGCGGGTGACTGCCCTCGCCTCGCTTGTCGCCTGCGGGCTGGGCATCGGGCAGTTTCTGCTGCTGCGTCCACCCACCGCCCTGGTGCAGCCCGGGCCGGTCCTGGGCCTGGCCTTGACGATGGCATTATTTTCCACCGTGTTGCCGGTGTGGGGGGTGGCGGAGGCGATTCGCCGCCTGGGTCCCGGCCTGGTCGCCCTGACCAGCAGCCTGGGACCCATCGTAACCCTTCTGCTGGCATGGCTCCTGCTCGATGAGGCATGGGGCGTCGCGCAACTGACCGGCGCAGCCCTGGTGATCGCCGGGGTGATAGTGATGGCGCGGCGGTAGGCGATCTATGCCCCTCGGGTCAGGCGATACCCCATGCCGCCGTGGGGGCTCTCTTACGGTCTATGGAACGTATTCGCGGCCAAATCATGAAGCGGCGGGCTCTCCACGCCGCATTTTTAAGGTTGCCCTCCCATGATCATTATCGACATCCTTCTCCCGGCCGGTCGCGCGGCCATGGAACTCGCCCTCTTCGTCCTGCTGCCGGTGATGGTGGTCATGCTGTCCCTGATGCGCCTGCTGGAGGCCAAGGGTTTGCTGGATTGGGTGGTATTCCGCTCGACGCCCTGGGTGCGACCCTTCGGCCTGACCGGCCTGGGGCTGTTCGCGGCGCTGCAAATCCAGTTCGTCAGCTTCGCCGCCCCGGTCGCCACCCTGGCGATGATGGAGCAGCGGGGCGCGTCGGACCGGCATCTGGCGGCCACTCTGGCGCTGGTGTTCGCCATGGCTCAGGCCAACGCCAGCCTGCCGCTGGCGGCCCTGGGCCTGCACTGGGGGCCGACTCTGCTGTGGTCGCTGGTTGGCGGTCTGATCGCGGCAGCGGCGGCCTACCACGGCTTCGGCCGGGGCCTGTCCGGCGAGGAGCACCTGACCGACGACACCCTGCACCATCCGACGGCCGAGGGCGCCAAGGGGGTCCTGGATGCGATCAACCGGGCCGGGGCCGAGGCGTTCAAGATCACCATCGGCGCGATCCCGCTACTGGTGCTATCGCTGGTGTTCGTCACCGCCCTGCGCCAGGCCGGCGCCGTGGATGCTCTCACTCACGGCCTGACGCCGGTGCTGGGCGCGCTGGGGATCGATCCGGCGCTGGTCCTGCCCACCGTCACCAAGTACCTGGCCGGCGGCACCGCCATGCTGGGGGTGGTGGACGAACTGCTGCGCCAGGGGCAGTTCACTCCGCTCCTGCTCAACCAGAGCGCCGGATTCCTGATCCATCCGCTGGACCTGCCCGGCGTAGCGATCCTGGTATCGGCTGGCCGCCGGGTCGCCGGGGTGTGGAAGCCCGCCGCCCTGGGCGCCGGCGTGGGGATCGCCGTCCGCACCCTCGGCCACGCCCTGGGCGCCTGACCGGCGGCGCGACTACTGGGAATAAGAGCCTATACGAAAATTAACAGTATGAATTGCTTTGGAAAACCATCAAAAATTTCCCGATGGATCCCCTCTCCCTCTGGGAGTATGTCGCCTGCGCGCCGCAGGACTGGCGCAGGGCTCCGGTTGAAAGCAGCTCTCCATGCTCAAACCGGCTCCACGTCTTCATAGTTCGCCAAGGTAAACCTTGGCGTGCAAATGGCGAGAAGGGTCAGGTCCCCTGCGCCCGTGTTGGTGAGGCGCTGGCGGGTTCCCGGCGGAATGAGCGCCACTGCGCCTGGCCCGACGGCTTCGGGCGGCAAGTCGCCCACCTCGACCTGCCCCTGCCCGGCCAGGATCAGGTAGCGTTCGGTGATCCCGTGCAAGCGATGCCAGCGGGTGGTTACCGCTGGCTCCACCCGGGCGCGGGCCACCGAGACTTCGACATCGGCGGGCGCATTCCACCACTCGGTGATGAAGCAGCCTTCCGCGAAGAAGTACTCCGTCGCTGTCGGATGCTGGATCAGGGGCTGGAGGGGTTTCATGGCCGCTGCAACCGGTGCGACGCCGAGGCCGCTTCGGGTACAGGCTGGGTTGGAGCAGCCGTTCCCGTCGGTTGTCCCGCCAGCCCCCACAAGTAGAATGACGCCACCGTGCCATACGGCCGATAGCGTTCCCGATACTGGGCGAAGCGCGCCTGGTTCAGCGTCTCCACGCCATAGAGCCGCTGCATGCCGCGCCGGATGGCCTGATCGCCCCAACTCACCACGTCCGGCCGGCCCAGGGCAAAGATCAACAGCATTTCCGCCGTCCATATGCCCACGCCGGGCAAGGCCGACAGGAGGCGGATGACTTGGGCGTCCGGCAGGGCCGGGAGGGCGGCCAAATCCAGGGCGCCACTCCGGACCCGCTCGCTCAAGCAGTGCAGCCATTCCGCCTTGCGCGGGGACACACCACACGCGCGCAGGTCCGCAAGCGGGGTTTGCGCCAGGCGCGCCGGCGTGAGGTCCCCGACCCGGCTGATAAGCCGCCGCCAGACGGTGGCTGCCGCCGCGTTGGAAATCTGTTGCGAGACCAGGCTGTGGACCAGCGCCGGGAACAGTTCCGGCCGCATCGCGCGCTCGATCCAGCCGATCCGGGCGATAGCCTCGCCCAGGGTAGGGTCGCGCGCCTGCAAGTGGGCGATTTCGACGGTGCCATACTCAAATAATTGAGGCATCGAGAGAATTCACGATCGCAGCAATAAGGAAAACTTGGGTTACCGCGCCTTTGGTGGCAACTGAGCATACTTGGGCAGCGCATCCGGCTCCGCATACCAACCGGCGCGAGAGTCCCAAAAGACATTCTGCAAGGGCTGGATACCAGGATCGTCATCCAGCGTACCGGCTGGGACCACCACCACCTTGCCGCTTTTCGCAAGCCAGGGCAGAGAAGACCCGCAACGCGTACAAAAGGACGTGGCAAAGTGCTCGGCGTCCCCCAGTTCGTAGCGTCCGACGAATTCTTCGCCGCTCAACCACCGAAAATCATCGGGAGCCACCAGCAGGTTGGCGGCGAACGCACTGCCGGTAAACTTCCGGCACCGCGAGCAATGACAGTATTGAAAGAGGCCCAGGTGACCCCGGATGGCGTAACTCACCTGGTGGCACAGACAGCGACCGCGGGCTTCGTAGTGAGGCATGGCCATTTCTCCAAGAGTGATCTCATCCACCGCCCGCCGCTCACGCTACTCGCGGCCGGCCAGCCCGTGGGCAGTGAGTTGGGCGAGCGGCCAGGGTTTCCTACCGGACGTGGACTCGTGCGAGCTGCCGGGGCAACGGCGCTCCTGGCAGTATAGCCGCCGCGCGCCATCTCCTGCATGACCAACCCCGCCTACCCTGCCCCACCGCGCTTGACCCTCGATGACCTCGACCCGGAGAGCGTCACCACCGACCGATTGATCGCGATGGTTCGCAGTCACCGCGCGGGCGCACGTATGAGCTCGCTGCCGCCAAGATGGAGCCAAGAATCTTCGCTGCTGGCCCGAGCAACCGCCTGGGGCGATCGAGGCCCGAGTAGCCAAATGAACGGCGGCATAAGCCATGACAGTGACGTCACCAGGGAGAAGCGAAGGCTAAAAAGGTCAATGCCCAGCCTAATCCCACTACGATCAGCAGCACGATGCCAACCAGAAAAATCCTGCTCTTACGCACTCGCGAACCCTTATTTCCGGGTTGCCAGCCCGGCGCGACCACCATGTAGTAAAGTCCGCCAATCCATACCACTACCACGAAGCCCAGCATGGCTTTCGCCGCCCATTCCGGCAGCACGTTCCATAAGAGCGTCGTAACGATTGCGACGGCCGATACGAGCAGCGGGACTTCAAGCAGGTAACCCCGCTGATAGCGCCCTGTGTTACGGATGAGTGGCATGCCAGTGATCTTAGTATTGAGGAGATGGCCAGTAGGGTTACCCATCCCGATGCCTCGATCATGCTTCATGGACCTTGTCGCCCTCCCCCACTGCCCTGCCGGACCGGGCTCATCCCCGCCGTCGTGCTGGCCGCGCTTGGCGCCTCGGGGTCACCGATCAGATTTTCCGCTATCCCCGGCTGAGAACGAGGAAGTAGGCGATCTCGGCACTTACCATCAGCATGAACAGCAACGCGTACCCGATGACCCGGCTGAAAGCGGCCGTTGGCGGCGCCTGTGGCCAGTCCGATTCGAGAAAGGAAAACGTCACGCCGCGTTGGGGCCGCCAGTCCAGATTCCACAACAGGCCAGCGGGAAGATACAGGGAGGTGGACAGCAGGAGGTTGGCCAACCACGTGGTGGGATAAGACCCGTCGCGCAGGACGAGATACAGATCATAGGACCAACTGACCGAAAACAGCCAGAGACAGATCGCCACAAATAACTGCGGCCACGGGAGGCGCCGCCGCACCGTCAGATAGACGGCCCCGACGACCCAGGGCGCTCCCCAATACGTCAACGCCGACATGAACAGGGCATCCACGTAGTCCCACGTCGGATCACCAGTGTAGGGTGCCATCAGGGTCAGCCCCGCCGTGGCCAGGACGAACGTAGCGAGCTTCCATGGCGTCAACAGGAAGCGGCGGTATTCCGGACGGGAAAAGGCAAAGGTGGCCGGCGCGCGGGCATAAACGATCATGGCGGCCAGACAGGTCACCATCCAGAGCACCAGATATCCCACAAAGAAGGTTTCCAACCCGGTGGCTGACCCCCTCATGAGGGTTCCGCCCTGGCCAGGCCCGCCGCCGGCGCTCGATCCGGCCGCATCGCGAGAAGCGCGTCCGCAGGATCGAACGCGCCGCGTCGAGTCATCATAAAGCAGAGATGCCGATCTAGCGCCTTACCAATGGTCGGTATATTTGTGCCCGCAGTTGGAACAAAGCTCCGAACCATAGGTTTGTTGAAATCCCTGGCACGGACACCCCGAAACCGAACAGGCGCCCCAACCGGCCTCGGCCTTTCTGATCCATTGTCCGGGTATTAACAGACTCAAAACCCCGATACTGGTGATCTTGAGCGCGGTTCTCCGAGTCACCGCCTGGGTTACCGGTTTTTCAAGTACGTTCATGGCTGATCTCCATCTTGATAGAACTACCACCGCATTCAAAGTAGCGGGCTTTTGTGACCATCCTTGGCATCCCGTCTTCCCTTCAACGCAACCTCTCCTCCAACTGGACAGAGCAGCACTCGGCCTTGCCCTGCACTCTGACTGTAGTTGCTACAACTCAAATTTCATTTTTTGTGCTCTGGGCGGTTCGGATTGAGGCGGTTGGCGATCACGAACACCGGCACGGCGCCGACGACCAGAGGGACCAGGATGCCGGCCAGGATCAGCCCCTTGTGATCCCAGCCTACGATTCTCGGGACCCACGTGCCGCTGACGATGATGGCGGCGACCCAGACCAGCATGGCGAGCATCGTCCAGCCAAAGGCCGGCCAAGACCAGGTCCCCGCGGCCACCGCCTGCCGATACGCATTCAACCCCACAATGACGACGCACAGCAGCGTCCCTAATTCAGCCATGACACGGTTCTCCCCGGATCGGTGGTTGGGACCTGACGGGCGGTTCGGCCCTTCCCCCGAGGGCAAGCCACCGGCTCGGATGGCACCCGCAATGATGTGACTTTGCCATCGGGCTTACTCCCTCATGGTTGACCCAAAATGCCGGAATCGAACCTTGGAGCTTGTTCCAGGCCGCCTTGATGTGGGGGATTCCGGTCAGACCCTGGTTAACGCGACCTACGGCATTCCGAGCCTTCCCCCCGTACGGTATTGGCATCCACCCATTGAAAATAGAAAGTCTCGCTTTTCAGACAGTGCATGGGTTTTCCATGGTATTCGGTTGGCCAACAATTCTTGATGTCGTAGTGAATGTAGCCCTCACCGGCCTTGTAAGTCCCTTCGTCGCCCGCCATCAGGGTTCCACACCGGTTCAACCTTGAAAAGGTTCCATTTGGCTTCAGAATCGTTTGTCCCTGGCACATTCCAAAAGGTGTGGGCGACAGGCTCCGGCACTCCCAAATGCCTACGACGCTCTGCGCCTGGGCCACATTCACCAAAGCATTCGCCGCAATCCCCATGGACCCCACGAAAAGCCAGCAGCAAACTCTGATGCAGTGGTTGGGTTTTCTGTTCATGCTCCATCCCTCCAAAGCTGATAAGCCGATAGAATCTTTCTGAAGGAGAATGCGATCGCGATCCTCTTCCCTTCCATGAAGCAGAGAGCGTGCCAATCGGTCATCCCGCAACTGCCCCGCCGCGAACTGCTCCACGTCGGCCGCCCGCACCCGTTGCCAGTCCTTGCCGGCTTCCGCCAGCCACGCCGCCCAGATGCCCCGCCGCACTGTGGCCCTTGGCGTAGCGCAGGTGGGAAAGGAACTTTTGGTGGGCCGCGTCGAATTGACGTAATCTGACCTGAGGTGATCTACATTGACTCATGCAGTGGGAGGGTGAACCCGATGACCCCCGACGAACGCCACGTCAGCGCCCTGGTGGCTGCCTGCGCCAAGGAGGCCAGCACCCATATTATGGCCTACGCCCACGACGCCGGGCTGGATCCGCCTTCGTTCCTGGTGAACGTCGCGGCGGTGCTGGCGTCCGCCGCCCTGGCGGCCCAACCCGAAGACGAGCGGCTCGCCGCCTCCCGCCACATCCAGCACGCCCTGGGGCTGGTCCATTGCCTGGGCGACGGCGCAGCGCCCGCAGCCTGTGGCTTCGCCACCCCGGAGGCTCTGCAATGATTCTGCACTGGGTCCCACTGGTTTTGCATTACGGCGCCGGGATCGGCGTTCACCGGTCACGGTTCGGGGAGGCCAGCCAGACCACCACCCAAAACGACCTGGTTCGGCTCCACGATGCCGGCTGGGAACTCTGTGTTTTACAGGTCGGGCTGACCCTGTCGGCCTGCAGGCGCCTCCTGCTGGAAGGCATCGAGCGCGTGGCTGGTCGCGGTATCGTGCGCCTGCACGGGTAGGAGAGAGCATCATGCGCATTGTGCTGCTGGTCGTGCTGGCCGTCATCGGCCTGACCCTGGCCCGCTGGCTGGGCCAGTCGCCGCCAGCGGCGCGCATTCCACCTCCAGCGGATTCCACCGCCGCGCCGGCCGTGCCGACCCGCCCGCAGGAATTGAAGCAGTTCGAGCAGGACCTCAACCGGTTCATGCAGGATGCCGCCAGCCAGCGCCGTCGTGAGGCCGATCCGCCATGACGCCGCTCCTCGCCCAACCTGACCAACCAACATCGAGCAGACCCGCCAGGCCACCGAGGAGGCCAACGGTTGGACTGCCCAGGGCGATCAGACAGCCGGCCACCAGGAACAGAGTACCCACCGCGGGTAGTCCCGAAACAAAGCGGTAACCGTCCAGGGAACCCCGTCGGCGCCGATACCACCACGGACGCAGGTGGGCCAGGTAGCCGATCTTGCCGCTCTTGAGGAACTGGATC
>JAGTSD010000400.1 GCA_018262135.1 Pseudomonadota bacterium
CTCGTTCAGGGCCGACATCCCCAGCAACACCACGCCCATGTGGCTGATGGAGGAATAGGCGATCATCGCCTTCAAGTCGCTCTGCCGCCAGGCCAGCAGCCCGCCGTAGAGGATGTTGGCCAGTGCGATCCCGACCAGCAGCGGCTGCAACAACAGGGCCGCCTCCGGCAGCATGGCGATGACTCGCAGCAGGCCGTAGGCGCCCATCTTGAGCAGTGCGCCGGAGAGCAGGATGCTGACCGGGCTGGGCGCTTCGACATGGGCCAGCGGCAGCCAGCCGTGCAGCGGGAAGATGGGAATCTTCACCCCGAACCCGATCAGAAACGCCAGCAGCAGCAACACCTGCTGGTCGCGGGGCAGGCTGGCCGCCGCTTGGGCGATAGCCGCCATGGCGAACGATGGCGTGGGCGTGCTCCGGTAGGCCATGATCAGGCCGATCAGAATGAAGATGGCCCCGCCCATGGTGTACAGCACGAAACTGAGGCTGGCGGCGTGCCGCTTCTCCCCGCCCCACAGGTCAATCAGGAAAAACAGCGGAATCAGGGTCAGTTCCCAGAACATGAAGAACAGGGTCCAGTCCTGGGCCATGAACACGCCGAGCATGGCGAATTCCAGAATCAGCATCCAGGCGTAATAACCCTTGACGCGAGTGATCACCGACGCGGAGGCCAGCAGCGCCACCAGGGCCAGCAGGGTGGCCAGCAGCACCATCGGCAGGGACAGCCCGTCCACCCCCAGCGCGTAGGAGACGCCGAGGGCGGGACTCCACACCACCTGTTCGACAAACTGGATCGCCGCAGTGGTCCGGTCGAAGGCGGCGATCAGGCTCCAGGCCAGCGCCAGCGCCAGCCCGGCATGGAACAGGGCCACGGCGCGGATGAGACGGGGCTGGGCCGCCGGTAACAAGGCGACCAGAACCGCCCCAAAGAATGGCGCCCACAGGATGAAGCTGAGCGTTTGCATGGTCGGTAATATCCGTTGCTGGCGTCAGGGATAGCGTCCGCGCATGATAATCGCATACTGCGTGAGGGCGGGATATGCTTTCCCGAGCAGGATGAATCCGAAGGTTCGATTTCGTCCGAACCACGCGGGAGGAATGATCGTGCTCATTATTCCAAGTGGCATATTTTGCCGCCCAATGCTTTCCTGAATATAGAATTTTCGCCTGGTGTCGCCGGGCTTGTGTTTTCCATATCTCACTCTGGAGGTTTATGCAATGCCCCTGCTTACCCTGCAAACCTCGGTGCGCCTGACCAACCAGCAGCGTTACAGTCTGCTCGCGCCGCTCTCGCAAATCGTCGCCGAGTGCATCGGCAAACCCGAACGCTACGTCATGGTGACCGTCAGCGAGGCAGCGATGCTGATGGGTGGCGCGGAAGGCCCGGCAGCCTACGCCGATATCCGCAGCATCGGCGGTCTGAATGGGGCGGTCAACCGCAAGCTGTCAGAGCGGATCTGCGCCCTTCTGAAAGAGCAACTCGGCATTCCACCCGACCGGGTTTACCTCGGTTTTACCAGCGTCAGCGCCGAAAACTGGGGCTGGAATAGCGGCACGTTCGGTTAAATTCCGTCATTCCACATCATGGGAGACCACACCCTGGTGGCCAGTTCTGATGCAATTGATTTCATTTCAGGTGCAACTTATGATGCGTCGCATCATCACCTGTTCCGGCGATGAAAGCGGAACCGGCCGATATTCGAATAACGACAAACCGGGAGGACAACATAAATGTCCGCGCATGAAAGCAAGAGCCGCCCATCGGCGCTGATTATCGGCGCGATTGGGGTCGTCTTCGGCGACATCGGCACCAGCCCCCTCTACGCTCTCAAGGAAACCTTCGCCGGGCACCACCCCATTGCGGTGGTACCGGAGACCATTCTCGGCGTCTTGTCATTGATCTTCTGGACCATCATGGCGCTGGTGACCCTGAAATACGTCGCCATCATCATGCGCGCCGACAACCGGGGCGAAGGCGGCAGTCTGGCTCTGCTCGCCCGCGTCACCGAGTTGACCAGGAACACGCACGCCACCTGGTTCGTGACCATGCTCGGTATTTTCGCCGCCGCACTGTTCTATGGCGACAGCATGATCACGCCGGCCATCTCGGTGCTCAGCGCGGTCGAGGGCCTGAACGTGGTCGCGCCAGGGCTGAAGGACTACATCCTGCCGATCACTGCCGTGGTCCTGACCATCCTGTTCTGGATTCAGAAGCACGGCACTGGCGTCGTCGGCCGCTTCTTCGGTCCCATCATGTGCGCCTGGTTCGGCGTACTGGCGTTGCTGGGCCTGATCAGCATCGCGGATGCGCCGGAGGTGCTGGCGGCGCTCAATCCGGTCCATGCGCTCGAATTTCTGTTTCGCCATCCCTGGGAAAGCTTCCTCGCTCTCGGCGCCATCGTGCTGTCGGTGACCGGCGGCGAAGCGCTGTACACCGACATGGGGCATTTCGGCAAATTTCCGATCCGCGCCTCCTGGTTCGGCTTCGTGCTGCCGGCGCTGGTGTTGAACTACTACGGCCAGGGTGCGCTGCTGCTCAAGGATCCCGCCGCGATCCAAAACCCGTTCTACCTGCTGGCGCCCGGCTGGGCGCTAATGCCGATGGTCATTCTGGCCACGGTGGCGACGGTGATCGCCTCGCAGGCGGTGATTTCGGGGGCCTTCTCGGTCGCCCGGCAGGCCGTTCAACTCGGCTACCTGCCCCGGATGCGGATCGTCCA
>JAGTSD010000077.1 GCA_018262135.1 Pseudomonadota bacterium
TACGATCTGTACTACATCAGGAACTACAGTTTCTTTTTCGACACCCTCATCCTGCTGCAAACGGTTCACACCATCCTGTGGAGCAAGGGCGCGCGCTGATTATCTGACCCGCATCCCCGGTTCTGCGCCGGCGTCGGGGCCTAGCAGGTAAATGCCGCCACCGCCAGCGGCGGCTAGCACCATGCCCTCGGACATGCCAAAGCGCATCTTGCGCGGGGCGAGATTGGCGACCATCACCGTCAACCGGCCTTGTAAATCCTCCGGTTTGTAAGCCGACTTGATCCCGGCGAACACCTGGCGGGTGTCGCCGCCGAGATCGAGTTCCAGCCGTACCAGCTTGTCGGCGCCAGCGACGGCTTCGGCCTTGGCGATGCGCGCCACTCGCAGGTCCACCTTGGCGAAATCTTCAATAGTGACGGTGGGACTGATGGGGTCGTCCACCAGCGGTCCAGCCGGTTTGACGACTTGCTCGGCGGCTGGATAGTTTTCCTTCGAGTCCTCGACCATGGCGGTGATCTGGGCCATCTCTACCCGCTGCATCAGCGGCTTGAATTCGGCGATGGCGTGGCCTAACAACGGGGCGTCCAGGTCGGCCCAGCGCAGCGGTGGGATTTGCAGGAACTGCTCGACCTGGGCGGCCATGCCGGGCAGCACCGGCTTGAGATAAATCATCAGCGCCCGGAACAGGTTCAGGCCCATCCCGCACACGGCTTGGACTTCGGCTTCGGCGCCCCGCTGCTTGGCCAGCGCCCAGGGCTTCTTTTCGTCAATGTACTGATTGGCGCGGTCGGCCAAGGCCATGATTTCGCGCATGGCCCGCCCGAATTCCCGCCCTTCGTAAGCCTGGGCGATGGAAGCGCCGGCGGCGACAAATTCGGCGTACAACGCGGGTTCGGCGAGTTCCCCGGCCAGCCGGCCATTGAAGCGACGGGTGATGAAACCCGCGCAGCGGCTGGCAATATTGACCAGCTTGCCCACCAGATCGCTGTTGACCCGCTGCACGAAGTCCTCGAAGTGCAGGTCGAGGTCGTCAATGCCGTCGCTCAGCTTGCTGGCGAAGTAGTAGCGCAGATACTCCGGGCGCAGATGGTTGAGATAGGTGCGGGCCTTGATGAAGGTGCCGCGCGATTTCGACATCTTCTGGCCGTCCACGGTCAGAAAACCGTGGCAATGCACCGCCGTCGGCTTGCGGAAGCCGGCTCCGGTCAGTTCCGCCGGCCAGAACAGGATGTGGAAATAGGCGATGTCCTTGCCGATGAAGTGGTACACCTCGGCGTCGCTTTCCGGGTTCCAAAAATCATCGAATTTCAGGCCGGTGCGGTCGCAGTAGTTCTGAAAACTGGCCATGTAGCCGATGGGCGCATCCAGCCAGACGTAGAAATACTTGCCAGGCGCGTCGGGGATTTCAAAGCCCCAGTAGGGCGCGTCGCGGGAGATGTCCCATTCCTGCAGGCCAGCGGTGAACCATTCGTCGAGTTTGTTGACCATCTGCGGCTGAATCGGCCCGCTGGCGATCCAGTCTTTCAACAGCATCTCGAAGTCCTGGAGCTTGAAAAAGAAATGCAGCGATTCCCTGAGGATCGGCGTCGCGCCGGACACCACCGAACGGGGATTCTTCAGATCGGTGGGTGAATAGGTGGCTCCGCAGTTCTCGCAACTGTCGCCGTACTGGTCGAGAGCGCCGCAGCGCGGACATTCGCCCTTGATGAAACGGTCCGGCAGGAACATCTGCTTTTCCGGGTCGTAAGCCTGGGTGATGACCCGACGGCTGATGTAGCCGCCCTTGTCCAGCCGGCGGTAAATCAATTCGGCGTAATGCCGATTTTCCGGGGAATGCGTCGAATAATAGTTGTCGAATTCGATCAGGAAATCGGCGAAATCGGCGCGATGTTCCCGCCAGACCCGCTCGATGAGTTGTTCTGGAGTGACGCCATCCTGCTCGGCGCGCAGCATGATCGGGGTACCGTGGGCGTCGTCGGCGCAGAGGTAGTAGCATTCGTGGCCGCGCAGTTTTTGGAATCTTACCCAGATGTCGGTCTGAATGTACTCGACCAGATGGCCGATATGGATGGGACCGTTGGCGTAGGGCAGGGCGCTGGTGACGAGAATGCGGCGGGTTGGCTGGCTCATGGCGCGAAAAATTGCGGTCAGTCGGAAAGGTCGCTACGTTAGCAGCATTCCGGCGCTGCTGTCATCCGTCGCAACGGGGCGGAACTCCGCGCGCCGCTGGCCGAACGGCGCTGTTTGAACCGAAACTTTTTGCAACCAGGAGGAAACCGACTGATGACTGTCGTATCGCGCACTGCTGTGGAATCCGCCCTCAAGGGCTATGTGGACCCCTATCTGGAGAAGGATCTGGTCGCCGCCAAGTGCGTTAAAACGATCCGAACCGAGGATGGCCGGGTCGAGGTCGAGGTGGAACTGGGGTTTCCTGCGGCAGGCTATCGGGACGCGCTGAGCGCCGCGCTCCGCGACCGGCTGGCGGCGCTACCGGGCGTGGGCGAGGCAGTGATTCGGGTGGAGAGCCGGATTATCGCCCACGAAGTGCAGAAGGGTCTGAAGCCGTTGCCGGGGGTCAAGAACATTATCGCCGTGGCGTCCGGCAAGGGTGGGGTCGGCAAGTCCACCGTGGCGGTCAATCTGGCGCTGGCGTTGAGCGTCGAGGGTGCGAATGTTGGGTTGCTGGACGCCGACATTTACGGTCCCAGCCAGCCGCGCATGTTGGGCGCGAGCGAGCGGCCGGAATCGCGGGATGGCAAGACCATGGAACCCGTGGTGAGTCACGGCCTTCAGTCCATGTCCATCGGTTATCTGATCGAGGAGGAAACGCCGATGGTGTGGCGCGGGCCGATGGTGACCCAGGCGTTGGAGCAGTTGTTGCGCGACACCCGCTGGCAGGATCTCGATTATCTGATCATCGATCTGCCGCCGGGCACCGGCGATACTCAGTTGACCCTGGCCCAAAAGGTGCCGGTCAGCGGTGCGATCATCGTCACCACCCCGCAGGACATCGCCCTGCTGGACGCCCGCAAGGGCTTGAAGATGTTCGAGAAGGTGGAGGTGTCGGTGTTGGGCATCGTCGAGAACATGAGCATTCACATCTGCTCGCAGTGCGGCCACGAGGAACACATTTTCGGCGCGGGCGGCGGCCAGCGCATGGCGGCGCAATATAACGCGCCGTTCCTGGGTGCGCTCCCGCTGGACATCCGCATCCGCGAGGAAACCGATAGCGGCCAGCCGACAGTTATCGCCGAACCGGACAGCCGCATCGCTGGCCTGTTCCGGGACATCGCCCGCCGCGCCAGCGCCCGACTGTCGTTGCAGGCGAAGAATTACAGCCACAAATTCCCCAGTATCGTGATTCAGAACACCTGAGGCTCGCCATCATGCGGTTGTGCGATCATGACATCGAACGCTGTCTGGACGAGGGCCGAATCCGCATCGAGCCGCGCCCCGTGCCCGGCAAGATCAATGGAGTCAGCGTGGACCTGCATCTGGGCAGCCGGTTTAGGGTGTTCAACGATCACGCCGCGTCGCACATTGATCTTAGCGGTCCGCGCGAGGAGGTGGATCACGCCATCAACCGGATCATGAGCAAGGAGATTCGGATTGCCCCGGAAGATGCTTTTTTCCTGCATCCCGGCGAACTGGCGCTGGCGGCGACCGCCGAGACGATTACCGTGCCCGATGATCTGGTCGGCTGGCTCGATGGCCGCTCCAGTCTGGCGCGACTGGGGCTGATGGTCCATGTCACCGCCCACCGCATTGATCCCGGCTGGAGCGGGGCCATCGTGCTGGAGTGCTTCAACAGCGGTAAATTGCCGCTGGCGCTGCGGCCCGGCATGGCGATTTGTGCCATCAGTTTTGAAACCCTCACCAGTCCCGCCGCTCGACCCTATTACAAGCGGCAGGACGCCAAGTACAAGCACCAGAGCGGTCCGACACCGAGCCGGATCGGCAACGACGAGCCGCTCGACAAGGGGCATTGAGCGGCTAATTTGTGGGCTGTTAAGGCCGAATCTCGATCGGCGTGCCGTCGGGCACGGTGCGCCACAGTTCTTCGATTTCGGCATTGGTCACCGCGATGCACCCCGCCGTCCAGTCTCGCAGCAGATGGAGCCGCCCCAGCGACCCCATGCCGTTGGGGAGACCGTGAATCATGATGTCCCCGCCGGCCGAGCGTTTCTTTTTGGCAGCGAACGCCACATCCTCAGGACCGGGATAGGAGATGCGCAAGGCGCGGTGGAAGTCGCTGATTTTCTTGCGAGAGGCGATTCGGTAGCGGCCTTCTGGGGTCTTGTTGTCGCCCGCGAACTGTTTGGGGCCTTCCGGTTGTTGGCCCAGAGCGATGTCATAGGTCTTGATTGGGGTATTGTTGCGAAACAGCGTCAGCCGGCGAGCCTTTTTCTCCACGAGGATCCGGTCGGCGATGTTGTTGGCGGGTGGCAGAGTCTTTGGCGGCTTGGGCGTGCGCGGAGGTTTTTTCTCTGGAAGAACGACGGGGCTGGGAGCGGTTTCAGCGGGCGGCGTCTCCGGGGGTTTGGGCGCTTCAGGCGCGGTTGTTACCGCGGGCGACTGGTCCGGGACGGTTTGGGCAGGCGGTGGCAGTAGATACCAATAGATCGCGATGCCACCGTTGATAGCTGTCAACAGGAGAGTAATGACGAGGACAGTCCGAAATTTCATGGCCGATTCGGTAATCGATCAGGAAGAACGTGGCGGGACAACCGTGAAAATAGTATCCAAAACCTCGCATTGCTCGTCATTCAATTTTTTCGCGGCGAAAACCAGCCGTTCCAGCCCGATGCAAACCACCGCGTGTGCGTGCAGCTTGAGCGGGCCGCCATCCGCTTCCAGGGTCCGGCGATACTGCGCCAGTTGCGTTTCTGCTTCCTGCAAGGCGTCCGCCACTGCCGGCAGCGCCCGCAATTCTTCCCGTGTCTTCGGCGCCAGTTCGGCGCTGGTCAGTCCGACCGCTTTGAGACCGACTTCCTTGAATTCCAACAGATGATCGAGCAGGGCGTATTGGCGCATATCGGGGCGCACGCGCAGCAGCAGGTCGCCGTAGCCCCGTCCCAGGGCCGGCTCCGAGTCCATGAGGTAGAACGTGTCGTTGAACAGCGTCACCAGAAAGGCGGTCTTAACCACCAGCTCGTTGCTCCAGCGCAGGTCGCGGTTGTCGAACACCTTGAAGTAACGCTGTTCGAGAAAGTCGCACAACGGGCCGAGATCGCCGGTGGCGTAAAATCTCCGGCAAAGTGCCTGCCGCTGTTCCTGATCATCGTATTTCGGCAGCACCTGTTCCTGGAGTCGCTCGACGTACAGCTTGCAGATCACCTGGTTGGGAATAGTTAGCAGCAGTTCGCCCCATTCATCCCGCCCGGCCAGGGTGAGAACACCGAAGTAATAGAGCAGCGAGGCGAGAAAAGCGGGGTCGCGCGGTGCAGTCAGCATGTCCCGCACCCCGAAGCGGTTGACCAGTTGAGCGATGGCGAGCGGCTTGGCGGGGTTCAGCGCCGCGTTGACCAGCGCCTCGCCGTGCGGCAGCCGGGCCACGTACTGGATTCGGTTCCGGTCCATCGCCAAATTGTCGTCCAGCATTTGGTGGGGGTAGCGGCCGTAGCGACCAAAGTAGTCCAGGAAATACAGCGCCAGGGTCGGGTTGTAGAGCAGCGGGTTCTCTTCTTCGCCAAACCGGTAGCCGTTGTAGAAGCGCCGGATAAAGTCAAGAATCTCCGGTGCTCGCTCGTCGGGTAGCGACCGCGCCGCCAGAACCTTCGCCAGGGCTTCGGCCAGTTCTCCGGCGGTGAAGCCGCAGAGATCGTAATACTCGTCGATGTGGGTGATGTCCTTGGCGACGTTGTAGCCGCTGGTCATGTCGCTGAGCACCACCGGCGACACGCCGGTCAGGAACACCCGGTCGATGCCGCTGCCGCTGGCTCCGCTCTTGACCACCTTGAACAGAGTCTTGATGATCCCTTCGCCCTCCACCAGTTCTTCGTAATGAGCCGCACTGCGCAGCGGGCTGATCATCACTTCGTTGGCGAAGTTGTCGTATTCGTCCACCAGTAGATAGAGTTTGTGGGGTGTTCGGGACACCGCGCTGAGCAGCGATTGCAAGGAGGCCAGGCCGTCTTCGGGGTTCACCTCAACCCGCCCGTCCAGCCAGTCGCCGTAGCGGGCGATGGCATCCTTGATGCGGACATTGACGTGATTGAACAGGGAGCGCCGGATCGCGTTCAAATCGCCACCGGGATCGACCGCCGAAAAATCCCAGCGCATGACGAAGTAGCGATTGTGCAGCGGGGTGGGATTGCGGCCGATTTTCAGCCCGCCGAATAGCCGCTCGAAGTGGTCTGCCCGCGCCAGGTCGTAATAGTTCTCCAGCGTGGAGAGCCACAGGCTCTTGCCGAAACGACGCGGACGGAGGAACAGCAGTTGCTTGCCCGCCGCTTCGATCAGCGGAATCCGGTCGGTGCGGTCAATGTAGAAATACCCTTCGCCGATGATCGCGTTAAAGTCGGCGATGCCGTAGGGAAAAGGCTGCATGGGGCTCTCCTGATTCCAGTCACCTGTCCGAACCCATGATAACGCAATCCCCGGGCGGGGTTATTCACGGGGGACAAGGCAGGGTTTTCAGCAATCGCAAATCCAGATGCGCTTCAATCGCATCCGCCAGCCTGTTTATACCATCTTCTCGTAGTTGCCGATAATCGGGCGTTTCCCGCACCGCCAGTCCGGCCCAGCGCAGCAGCGCGTCGCGGGCCGGAGCGGCATCGAACAGCCCATGCAGGTAAGTGCCGAGAATTTGGCCATCGCCCGACCGCGCGCCGTCCGGGCGGCCATCGGTCAGATGGATAGCAGGGTGGTTTAGCGCAGGTCCCACGCTCACGCCCGCATGAATCTCATAGCCGGTCACAAACGCCTTAGACAGCGTCAACTGACCCTCGACCCGATGCAGTTGTTTTTCTGGCTCCAGCATCGTTTCAAAGTCCAGGAAGCCGAGACCGCGACTGCTGCCCGGATCTCCTTCCAAACCGGGGGGATCGTGGACCCAGCGTCCCAGCATTTGAAATCCGCCGCAAATGCCGATCAGTTTGCCGCCGTAGCGCAGATGACGCTGGATGGCGGTATCCCAGCCTTGTTCGCGCAGTCGCCGCAAGTCGCCGCGCGTGCTCTTGCTGCCGGGCAGGATGATGAGATCAGCGGGTGGAATAGCCTGACCCGGACGCACCCAGCACACTTCGACTTGTGGGTGCAGCCGCAACGGATCGAGATCGGTATGATTGCTGATCCGCGCCAGTACCGGCACTGTGACCCGTAGCCGTTCGGGGTCCTTGGTGACAGCAGGTTCGCGGGGCAGGGCGTCCTCAGCTTCGAGGTGCAACCCTTGCAGATAGGGCAACACGCCCAATACCGGCTTGCCGGTTTCCCGGGTCAACCAGTCCAGCCCCGGCATCAGCAGGCTGACATCGCCCCGGAAGCGGTTGATGATCAGGCCGGTGACCCGCGCCTGTTCGCTC
>JAGTSD010000401.1 GCA_018262135.1 Pseudomonadota bacterium
GACCCTTGGCCTCCGGGGCGAAATTCTTCACCAGCCAGGCGACCACCAGACTGCCCGCCACCGGCACCCACACCACGCCCCACCCCAGGGCAATCGCGCTATGTCAACATAAGGCATTGATCTAACTGGATATTGGTTTGCTGGCGCGGTAAACCCACTCTCTGTAACCAATTGATAAATATTAAGAAAAGTGCATAGCGCGATTGCCCTGGCCATGAGGGCCAGCGCTATTGTTTTTTATTCGCAGTGATTCATAGTAGGGAATCAGCGCGGGGTGCTGACTCCCGCACTCCCCACCTGCTCGCTGGAACGTAAGAAAACCATCCCCTATGGAACCGAAAACTCCTCCCCCGGAATCGCTCGCCGGCAAGCTCAAGCGCGTTGAGGATCTCGCCGAGAAACTCGTCTATATCAAATGGAGCCGGGAATTCTTCGTCTTGCTGCAACGGACGGCGCAGGAATTGTCGGTATTGGCCCGGTCACAGCCGGATTGCCGCAGGATTGAGGTGCTGGCCGAACGGCTGGAACAGCAGATCGGCGAATGCCTGGAAAAGGGCGAATTACCCCGGGGCGCGGAACGGGAACGGCTGATCGCCGTGGCCGATGCGCTCTGTCGTGCGACGCCTGGTTCGGAAGACAGTACCCACCAGACCAAGACGGGCGCCAGTCCGCCGGCCGAGGCCCGCACCGTGCCGCTATTTTCCCGCTGGGAGAAAAACGAGCGGTCGAAACCGATGCTTGGTCAGTCCCCAACCGAAGCGCCGCCCCTGTGGCTGGTGGCGCCGGAAGCGGCCCGCGACCTGGGGCGCAAGCTCGAACAGCGGGGTGGCTATCAGGTTCGTTTCCCAGCCAGCCTGACCGAAGCGCATGCATTGCTGGTTCAGTCCCAGCAACCGGCCGCGCTCCTGGTCGATCTGGATTACACCGCCGACAACCAGACCACCTTGCAGCAGGCCGCCAGCCTGCGCCAGGTCCTGCACCCGGATGTCCCGCTATTTTTTCTGGCTGACCGCGGTGACATCGCGGCCCGACTCGACGCCGTGGAAGTCGGCGGGGCTGGTTATTTCCTCAAGCCGGTGGATTTGCCGCTGCTGCTGGAGACGCTGGACGAGTGCGTGCTGAAACCGCTCCATCATCGCGTCCTGATCGTGGATGACAGTCTGCCCTCGGCCCGCGAGATCGCCCGCTGGCTGGAAAGTCGCAGTATGGTGACCCAGGTGCTGGCCCAGCCCCTGCAGGTTCTGCAGGGGCTGGCGAGTTTTCAACCTGGCCTGCTGGTCATGAGCCTGGACCTCAGGGAAACCGATGGGCTGGTGCTGGCCCAGGCCATTCACCAGCATGAACTGTTTCGGGAATTGCCCATGGCGCTGCTCTCGGGACAGGCTGACATCGGCCAGCGACTGGTTGCTGCCGGCTTGAGCAGCGAGGTATTGCTGGGCAAGCCGCTGACTCCGGAACTGCTGTTCGCCGCCATCGCCAGGCGGCTGCGGCAGGGGAGCGGCCTGCATCGCAAGCTCAGCCAGCTCAGCAACCGCGATACCGTCAGCGGTCTTTACAACCGCCCGTACTTCCTCGCCCATGTGGAACGGGCGCTGGTCGCTACTGCGGCCAACGCCCAGCCGGTAGCGATCATGCTGATCGCGCTGGACAACCTGCGCGCCATCGAAAATCAGGACGTGGCAGCGGCCGACGAGATGGTCGAACAAGCCGCCCGGCGCCTGAAAATCGTCCTGGGTACGGACCCGATCGCCGCCCGGTTCGGTGATGCCATTTTCATGGTGCTGCTCGGCTTCACTACCCAGGATGCGCTGCTGGCCACGGCGCGCGCGGTGCAGGCCAGCCTGGAGACCGACCCCTACCGGCTGGCCAGCGGCAATGCCCAGTTGCGCACCAGCATCGGCATCAGCATCGCCAGCCCCACCTTGCGCGAGGCCGCCACCCTGATCCAGCAGGCCGACCTGGCCAGCGGCATGGCGCGGGACAGCAAGGATGCCCGAATCCATGTCCATCACGCCCGAAACGCCGCGCAGGACGTGGATCCTGCGCGGCAGCGGCGGCTGATGGATGAGATTCGCGAGGCGGTGCAGCAGCAGCGGATGACCCTGCTGTTCCAACCGGTCGTCAGCCTGCGCGGCGATACCACCGAGCGCTATGAGGTGTTGTTGCGGATGCGCAACCGCGAAGGCTGGGAACTGCTGCCGGAAACCGTGTTCGCCCTGGTCAAGCACCACCGGATCGGCATGGTGCTCGATCGCTGGGTCATCGCCCACTCCATCCGGGTGTTGCGCGAGCGCAGGGCGCGCGGGCAGTCGGTGATTCTGTTTATCAACATCTCGCTGACCATCCTGCAGGACGAGGAACTGCTAACCTGGCTGCAAGGCGGTCTGAGCAAGACCGGGGTCCCGGCTGCCAGCCTGGTGTTTGAGATGGCGGAAACCACTGCCGATCTCAACAAGCAGGCTCTGGCGCCGTTCCTGCGGGGACTTAAGGAACTGGGCTGCGGTCTCTCCCTCGATCATTTCAGCGGCCACGAGCGGGCGCAGGCGCTCGTGCAGTTGCTACAGGTGGATTATGTCAAGCTGGACAGCCGCTTCGTTCAGAATCTGCTCAACGACAAGGACCGTCAGCAGCAATTAAGCCAGTTGGCTCGCACGCTGGCCACTGTGGGTGTGACCACCATCGTCACCGGCATCGAGGACGCCATGACCCTGCCAGCGGCCCTCGCCGAACCATGACGAGCGTCCGGAGGGGGTTGTGGTGGATCTGATCGTCGTCCACGGCATCAGCCTGCCGCCCGGCGAGTTCGGTGGACCGTGGATCGAGGCGCTGTTCACCAACGCCCTCGATCCAGCGGCCCATCCCTATTTCCAGGCCATTGTCGGGTTGCGAGTGTCGGCGCATCTGCTGATTCGCCGCAGTGGAGAGTTGGTGCAGTACGTGCCGTTTCACCGCCGGGCCTGGCATGCTGGCGCGTCGTGTTTCGCCGGGCGTCCCTGCTGCAACGACTTCAGCATTGGCATCGAACTGGAGGGCGCCGACCAGGTGCCTTACGACGACCGCCAGTACGCGCGGCTGGCAACGGTCATTCTGGCGCTGCGTGCGGCCTATCCCACCCTGGCGTGCGGCTGGCTGGCCGGTCACGCCGACATCGCCCCGGGCCGCAAGACCGATCCGGGACCAGCGTTCGACTGGGCACGGTTGCACCGGCTGCTGGGCGACGCCGGCTAATCGCCCGTTCCAGCGCGACCGCAAGCGCTGGCCCGCCAGCCCACTGGCTTTTTCCGAATCGTCCGTTATTCATCCTATCGCACAGTCCCATTCATGATGCCCTCTGCATCACTCCACCAGTCCCCTATCCGGTGACAGTCAGTGGGTTTGATGACGTTCACGCCCGTCGGTTGTCTGATTTCGCTAAAGTGCATTTCCTTTGTTCGGGTGACATTCAAGGTAAGCCATAACCTATGCCCATGATCCAGTCCGAGCGGCGCTCCAGTCGGGGCGCCAGCCGTTATCTGCTGCGTTGTCTGTTGTTTCTGGCGGCGCTGGCGGCGCTGGGCGCCTTTTTCCAGCAACCGCTGACCGCCGCCTTCCTGACCAATCCCTATCTGAACGGCACGATTGCCGCCGCGTTCCTGTTCGGGGTGGCCTATACCCTTAAGGCGCTGACCGGCACGCTGCTCGATGTCCGTGCCGCCGATCAGGCCGCGGCGTGGGGTGAGTGATTTTCTGCACAAGGTTCACCGGGTCATCGGGCATGGCGACGCGACTGCGACCCTGCCGTATCTACTGGATTCGCTCGCGACGCGCGGCGACGACCAGCGGGCTCTGGTGCGCTATCTGGTTGGGGCGCTGGTGCTGCTCGGCCTGATCGGCACCTTTTATGGCCTGTTGCTGACCATCGCCGGCGTGCGCGACGTGATCGGTGGGCTGGCCAGCGAGCAGGCCACCGACACCATGACCCTGATCGCCCATTTCAAGGATCGGCTGGCCGCACCGCTGGGCGGCATGGGCACCTCTTTTTCGGCCTCGCTGTTCGGCCTGATGGGCGCGCTGGCGCTGGGCTTTCTGGAACTGCAACTGTTCCACGCCCAGAACGACCATCACGCGCAGTTGGAGGCGCTGGTGGTCAGCGATCTGGTTCCCCTCTGGCAGCCGGTGGTCACGGTCACCGCCCAGACTGAAACCATTTCGCCGCGCCATCTGGCGGCGCTGCTGCAAGCCACCACCGACCGGTTGGAGCGGGTGGCGGCGACCACGGAATACATGGCCAACCGGGGTGAGGGGATCACCCGGGTCGCGGAGCAGGTGGCCAGTCTGGGCGAGCGGATCGAGTCACTGCGGGCAACCCTGCAAAACATCGAGAACGATCGCACCGCCGATCTGCGGCACGAGTTGCGCGCCATCGCCCGATTGTTGGCGCAGTCGTCCGGGCAACCACAGGATAGCGACCATGCGCCGCCGGCGTGATGCGGTCGGCGAATTCAACATCTGGCCGGCCTTCACCGACGCACTGGGCGGACTGGTGATGGTGCTGGTGTTTCTGATCACGGTGTTCGTCATCACCGAGGTGCTGATCGGCCGTGAGATCATGGGCAAGGACACCGCCATCGGTCAGTTACAGCGGATCATCAGCCACCTGGAAGGGCTGGCGGGCGACGCCAGCCAGGAAGCGATGCGGCTGCGCAATCGGGTGCAGGGCCTGGAAAATACAGTCGGCGAGCGGGACAAGCTGCTGGCGCAGTTGCGGGCCGAACTGGCGGCGGTCCAGGCCGCGCGGGAAGCGTTGAACGCCGACAAGAGCAAGACCGAGCAAACCCTCACCAGCGTTCAGGAGCAGGCGGCGCTCCTCAGCGTCCGGGCCGAGCGGCTGGCGGCGGAACTGGAACGGCTCAACCGCGCCTTGGCGGCGAACCAACAGGAACTGGCCCAGCGCGACGCGGTGATCGTCCAGCAGAAGGGCCGAATCGAGGCGCTGGACAGCGCCTTGAAGAAGAAGCTGCTGGAGCGGGTTGAAGAACTGGAGAAATACGCCAGCGACTTCTTTGGCCGCCTGCGCGAGGTGTTCGCCAATAATCCCGACATCAAAGTGGTGGGCGACCGCTTTGTATTTCAGTCCGAGGTGCTGTTCGCCTCCGGCGAGGCGACGTTGTCGGCGTCCGGGAGCGGCGATCTGGACAAGTTCGCCATGGTGTACCAGCAACTGGCGGCGCGCCTGCCGCCGGATTTGCCGGTGATCATCGAGGTGCAGGGCCACACCGACCGGGTTCCGGTGCGCGGGCGCTTTCCGTCCAACTGGGAACTGTCCACGGCGCGGGCGCAGCAGGTGGTGAATTACCTGATCCAGCAGGGCGTCCCGCCGGCGCGGCTGGCGGCGGTCGGCATGGGGGAATATCACCCGATTGACCCAGCCGATACCCCGGAAGCCTACCGCCGCAATCGCCGGATCGAGTTGAAAATCACCAGCCGCTAAGGCCCGGATTGAGTGTGGTAGACTGGCCACATCCCTGTTCCCCATCCGCG
>JAGTSD010000402.1 GCA_018262135.1 Pseudomonadota bacterium
GCCCGCTGGCAGGCGGAAGGGCGGGCGATGGGCTGGGGGCCGGAGCAAACGGCCCGGTTGCTGGCGCAGGGTGCGTGGGCGCGCGACCGCTCGGCGGTGCCGGACCTGGCACAGGTACGCGAGGGGCTGGTGGCCCAGCAATCGACTTTCGCCGACCGGGACGCCTGGCGGGCATGGGCCGAGGGGATGCAGGGGATCGGCGGGATTGGGGAGATCGAAGCCCGGATGGAGGCGTTCCGGCGCGATCCCGAGGTGGTGCGGGCGGGCGAGGACCGGCGTGGCGACACCCGCTGGTCCACCGCATCGCTGCGGCGGCTGGAGGCCGAGGCCCTCGCCCGCGCCGAGAGGGGGGCCGAGGACCGGCGACACGCGCTGGCTCCCGAGCGGACCGAGGCGGCCTTGCGCGCCCGGCCCACCGCGAGCGCCGAGCAGATCGCGGCGATTCGCTATCTGTGCGAACGCAGCGGCGCGGTGGCGACGGTGGAGGGCCTGCCCGGCACCGGCAAATCGGTCCTGCTGGACGCGGCCCGCGCGGCGTGGGAAGCGGCGGACTACCGGGTGGTCGGCGCGGCCCTGTCCGGCAAGGCGGCGTTGAACTTGCAGGAGAGCGCGGGCATCCCGAGCGCCACGCTGCACGCGCGCTTGCGGGCATGGGCGCCGGAGCCGAGCATGGCGGCGGCAGCCCTACCGGTCGTCAACGACAGGATGCGGTTCGCGGAAGGCCTGCGGCCCGCCGCCGGTGCGCTGGACACCCGGACCGTGGTGGTGGTGGACGAGGCCGGCATGGTGGACAGCCGGAAGCTGGCGGCGGTGATCGAGATCACCCAAACCGCCGGGGCCAAGCTGGTGCTGGTCGGCGATCATCGCCAATTGCAGCCCATCGAGGCCGGCGGGCTGTTCCGGGCGATCACCGAACGGATCACCACGGTGAGCTTGACCGAGATTCGCCGCCAGGTCGAACCGTGGGCCCGAGACGCCGCCCACGCGATCGCCGAGGGCCGGGTCGGCGACGCGCTGACCGCCTACGAGGCGCGCGGGCGGGTGCATGTTGGGGAGAACAAAACCGAAACCGTCCGGGCGCTGGTGTCCGCTTGGGCGGAGACCGGCGCGCGACAGCCCGCCGCGTCCCGGCTGATGCTGGCCGGTGAACGGGCCGACGCGCAGGCGCTCAACCACCAGGCCCGCGACCACTTGCAGCAGGCCGGGCAACTCGGCGCGGGCCAGAGGCTCGCCACCACCTGCGGCCCGCGCGAGTTCGCGGTCGGGGACCGGGTGGTCTGTACGCGCAACTCCGACCGCTACGGCGTCCGCAACGGCCAGCTCGGGACGGTAGAGGCGATGGTGGATGCCGGCCCGAACGCGGTGTTGCACGTGCGGCTGGACGCCGGGGGGCGGCAGGTTCAGTTGCCGGTCCAGCATTATCCGCATATCGATCACGGCTACGCCCTCACCACCCACAAGGCGCAGGGCGCAACGGTGGATCATGCGTTTGTGCTGGCCGGTGGACGCCTGGCCGACCGGGAAATTGGGCTGGTGCAACTAAGCCGCCACCGGGAGAGCGCCCACCTGTTCGTGGATCGGAGCTTTTACGAGGCGCACCGGTCGGAGCACGGCCCCGACCGACCGGCGCCCGCTCCGTCACCGGAGATGCCCGCCCCGCTGGCGCCGGCGCCGGCGCCCGACTCCGCCGCCCGGCTGCGCGAGGCGATGATGGGGCTGGCCGCGCAGCTCCAGGTCAGCCGCCAGAAGGACACCACGCAGGACTATCAGCCCGCGCACCAACCCCGGGGGCAGGAACAGGGGTTGGAGTAGCGCCCGCCCGTCAGCCGATTTCTCGCACCAACGGCGCGAGTTTTTCGGACTGGGCATAAGCCTGATAAAAGGCCTTCATGCGCCAGAGATTGGAGGCGGAAAATCCGCTCACGCCCGGAAACTCGCGCCGCAAATCCTTGGCCAGTTGGGCGACCATGGCTTGCCCCCAGGACGCTAGGCCAAGTTTAGATGAGCGACGGGAACTGCTTCTGTCCTATCGGGCATTCTTTTTCCGGTGGCAAGTTCGTGGACAGTACGCAGTATGTCCGCACTATAATATCGGTTCCCGCACTGGTCGCAGACGCCGATTATTACGTCTTCTAAAATAATGAAATCGTTTTTGTGCTTGAACGATTCCCGTTTTACCATACGCGGCTTCACTATCCCTTCGCAATACTCGCATGGGTACCCGTACATGATGTTTATCTCTCAAGCCTCGGTAATTTGATAAACAGTGATGATCAAATATCGATCATCACTGACAAAACGACCTACCACCCCAACCGGAGTTAAACCGTCCGTAGCTACTCCCTCAATCACATACTTGTTCCCTCTCGGATCGTCTTTTTCAAGCCGCGCAATACGTCCACTCAAAACAGCATGCTCGACGTCGATGATATCAAGATCGTCTTCGGCCATCTCCTCCATCGCGTGCGCCGTCATGTCGTATTGTCGAAGTCTGATCTTCTCTCTAACCCGTTCAATTGGTGATCGTGGCATGGGCTCAGTTTACCGACAACTACACAGGTACAACAATATCTAGCGTGTTCGGCAGGCGGGGGGCCTAACGGGGCGGCGGATAAGCCGCGCCGGGCGGAAAAGCCGCAGGCTTTGACGGCTGATGTCGGCTTCATCCGCTGCTTGTGCGGCGCGAAGCGCCAAGCAAGCCACGGATGGCA
>JAGTSD010000403.1 GCA_018262135.1 Pseudomonadota bacterium
ATCGCAGAAGGCGTTGCCGCCGGCCTCTACGAGCAAGTCGGCTGGCACCGCCTCACTCAGGGCGACCGCGACGCGCCTCACCCGGATTCCAGCGAATGGCAAGCCGCCCTCGCCGAGGCGGTCCTGGAAGCGGTTGACGGACTCCGGCGGTTAATGGCGCAAGGCATTACCGCGCCGGTGGTCGGCTATGAATGGACGGAAACGGGGGGAGCCATTGGTGCGGAAGCGGAACTGGCCTGGGCGGGAACGCACCTGGCGATCCTGCGCGCCGATCAGGCGGAACAGGCGCCGGGCTGGCAGGCCATCGGCTGGACCGCATCAACCCTGGTGGAAGACTGGGTGGCAGCCGTTCTGACAGCATTCGGGAGGCCCTGAACATGGGACCAATAGCCAGAGTAGCCATATCCAACGATTTCCTCGGCGCGTTCGCCCGTCTGCCGCAGGGGGTTCAGAGCAAGGTTTCCAAGTTTCTGACCAACTTCCAGCGCGATCCGACCGCAACCGGGATCCACTACGAGCGGATCACTGGCGCCCGCGATCCGCATCTGCGCTCGGTCCGGATCGACGAGGCCTGGCGCGGGATCGTCCTCAAACCCGAGCAGGACAACGTCTTCCTGTTGCTCTGGGTCGACCGCCACGATGACGCCTATATCTGGGCCAGCCGTCACCGTTGCGCGATCAACGCCGCGACCGGCGCCATCCAGGTCTTCGAGACGGTAGCCGTTGAGGAGGTCGAAGCCGCGCCCGCCCCACGCGCTACCCCGCCCGCGCCCGCCCTGTTTGATCACCTGCCCGATCAGGAACTGACCCTGCTGGGCGTGCCGGCGGAACTCCTGCCCGCGGTGCGCCAGCTTCGCAGCGAAGAGGCGCTGGACGCGCTCCAGCCGAGCCTGCCGGCCGAGGCGTACGAAGGCTTGTTCCTGGTGGCTGCCGGCGAGTCGGTCGAACAGATTCTGGCCGAGCGCGAGGCCGCCCGGAACCCTGCTGTCGATACCGCTGATTTCGCTGCGGCGCTGAACAGTGCTGACAGCCAGGCCCGCTTTGTAGTGGTCGAAAATGAAACCGAACTGGCCGCGGTGCTCAATGCCTCGCTGGCGCAATGGCGGGTGTTTCTGCACCCTTCGCAGCGCCGCCTGGTGGAGGGCATCAAGTCAGGGCCGGTCCGGGTGCTCGGCGGCGCCGGCACCGGCAAAACCGTCGTGGCCATGCACCGTGCCAAGTGGTTGGCAGAGCACGTATTGCCCGACAACCACAAGGTCCTGTTCACCACCTTCACCCGCAACCTGGCGGTGGACATTCAGGCCAATCTGAGCGAACTGTGTTCGCCCCGGACCCTGGCGCGCATCGACGTCATCAATTTGGACGCCTGGGTCCGTCGCTTTCTCCGCCAGCGCCACTACGAATACGACATCGTCTGGGATTACGACAAGCCGCTTTGGGAACTCGCCATGGCGCTGAAACCGGGGGAGGTGAACGTACCCGCCCGGTTCTATCGCGAGGAATGGCAGCGCATCATCCAGCCCCAGGGCATTGAAACGCTGGAGGACTACAAGCGGGCATCGCGGGTGGGGCGCGGTACGACGCTCGGGCGGGCGGACCGTATCAAGGTCTGGCCGGTATTCGAGGAATACCGCAGCCGGATGATCCAGGCCCGCAGGAAGGAGGTCGAGGACGCCTACCGCGATGCCGCCCACCTGATCGCCGAGGACCGCGCGGGACTCCCGTACGCGGCGGTGATTGTCGACGAAGCCCAAGACATGGGGCCGCAAGCCTTCCGTCTGCTGCGCGCCCTGGCGCCGGCCGGGCCGAACGACCTGTTCATCGTCGGCGACGGTCATCAGCGCATCTACAACCGCAATAAGGTCATACTGGCGAAGTGTGGGATCGACATTCGGGGCCGCTCGCGCAAATTGCGCATCAACTACCGCACCACCGAGGAAATCCGGCGAACGGCGGTGGCGCTGCTGGAAGGGTGTACGGTGGATGACCTGGATGGCGGCACGGACAACCAGCGCGGCTATAGGTCCCTGACCCATGGCCAACCACCCCGCCACGTCCATTGCGCATCGGCTGATGAACAAGCCGATCTGATCGCCCGGCGGATTTGCGAGGCACTGGATCAGCAGGTGCCAGCATCGACGATTTGTATCGTGGCGCGAACTCATGCCGAACTGGACGATCTCGACCGCCGGTTGCGGGCGCGGAGCATCCTCAGCCAGCGGATTCGCACCGATGAGGCCGAGGCCCGCACAACGGATGCGGTGCGCTTGGCCACTCTGCATCGCGTCAAGGGTCTGGAGTTCGAGATCGTCGTGGCGGCCAGCGTCAACGATGACCTGGTACCCCTGCCGGCCGCTTTGGATACCGCAGACGTCGTCGAACGAACCACCAGCGAACTGGAAGAGCGTTCCCTGTTGTATGTGGCGCTGACCCGGGCGCGCAAACAGGCCTACTTGTTCAGTTATGGTCAACCCAGCCGTTTTCTGGGTGATTCCCGTTGAGCAATACGAGTTCCCCGGCTCCAGAGCAACCGCCAAACCCGCCGACCCGAACCTCTTAAATCCATCCGTCTGCCAGGATACAACCACTTGGGTTATCCTGAGTCCGGCGCAGGTATCCAGCGCGCGGGCGTCGGCGCGGCGGGCGGACGCCGCGACCGATGCGAGGGTGTAGCCATCCGGGAGGGGGTTCATGCCCTGCGCCTCCTCA
>JAGTSD010000404.1 GCA_018262135.1 Pseudomonadota bacterium
AACACGCGGCCGGAGGATGGGATCCGCCGGGCCGCGCTGATCCGCTTTTTTATTCAACCCGTGATCTTGAGTCCCGAAGGTCTTGATAAAAACCGAGCAAGGCCTGGGTCGAACCTCGCGCGGTCCACTGTCCGGCATAAGCCCGGCCCTCTTCGCCCGACCGCCGCCGTAATTCGGCATCGTCCAGCAGCCGGCGCACCTGGGTAGCGAACTGCGGAATGTCCTCCTCGGCGATCAGCGCACCCCGTTCCGCCGCCAGGATGTCGCGGGTACCCATCACGGCGGTGGAGACCACCGGCACGCCGAGACTCATCGCCTCCAGCAGCACCAGTCCTTGCGTTTCGGTCCGCGAGGCGAAGACGAAGACATCGCCCGCCTGATAGCAGCTACTCAAGTCGGCGCCCCGCGCCAGGTAATCGACGAAGCGCAGATGGGTTTCCAGCCCCAGCGAGCGCCCCAGACGGCGCAGGCGGTTTTTGGCCGGTCCTTCCCCCGCGATGATCAGCACGACCTGGGGATGGGTCGTCCGCTGCAATTCGTGCGTCACGCGCAGCAGAAACTCGATGTTTTTCTCGAAGGCCACCCGGCCCACGAATACCAGCGCCGGCTGATCGGGGCGGATGCCGTGCCGGGCGCGAAACGCGGCGCCGTCTCCCTCCGGCAGGGCGTCTGCCGGCATACCGGTCGGAATCACCCGCATCCGCGTCCGCACGCCGTAGTGGATCAGCGCGTCGAACATTGCCCGCGACGGCACCACCAGTCCGTCCAACTGATTGCATTGCCGGCGGGAAAGCTGGCGAGCCACCGCCCGCCAGGCGCTCTTCGGCAGGATCGGCAGGTAATGAAACAGGTACTCCTCGAAAAAGGTGTGATAGGTTTCGATACAAGGCACGCCCATGCGCTGCGCCAGCCCCAGCCCCGCGTAGTGAGCGACAAAAGGCGTCTGCACGTGAACCAGATCGAAATTCCCGGTCTGGAGGATCGCCAACTGGCGGGCCAGCACGCGGGGGTGCATCATCCGATCCTCGGGGTCGAACAGGACCTGAGAGGACCTCACCCGCTCGATGCCCCGTTCGTCGGCGGTCGGCTGGCCATACTCCGGCGCCACCAACCAGATCTCGTGCCCCAATTCCTGCAGTTCGCGCCGAAAGGTCTGAATGGACGTGGAAACGCCGTTCACGCGCGGAAAATAAACATCCGAAAGCATGAGGATTTTCATGGGGGCTTGTTTCCGATGGCAGCTCATTGGCGGGCGCCTGGCGGTAGCGACATGGAATTGGCGACCCCAATCATTGTAACAATTCAAGGCCAAGGGTTCGCGGGCTTCGCGGCAGGTCAATCGCCACGACTTCCATCCTTCTCACGGCGTTCGAGATTGCCTTTACGTCTTTGGGTGGGCTGCGGATCGGCGGCTGGCTGACCCGGCCGCGCGGCGAACCGGTCGAGCGGGGCGTGGTTCGACCACGCCGGCCTGGCCGCCGAAGAGGCCCGGCTGGGGGATGCGCTGGCGTATTTCTCCAACCGCGCCTGAAACCCATCCTCTGTCATCACCCTGTCAACTCCATGCATTAAATTTCAGGCAATTCAATTGCCTGTAGGTTTACGCCCATGAACCGGGAATATCACAAGTGGCATAGCCCTCGGCTCGACCGGGAGATGGAACTGCTGGTGTTCGGTCATGCGGGGGCCAAGGTCCTGGTGTTTCCGACCCGCTGCGGCCGCTTCTACGAATACGAGGAGATGGGTTTGGTCGGGGCATTGCACCCTAAGATCGAACAGGGAAAGTTGCAACTGTATTGCGTGGACAGCGTGGATGAAGAAAGCTTCTACTGCTTCTGGTCCCAACCGGGGGATCGAGTTCACCGGCACCGGCGCTACGAGGATTATGTGCTCCACGAAGTCCTGCCGCTGATGGGGGCCAAAAACCCCCATCCCTGCGTCATCGCGCACGGCTGTAGCTTCGGGGCGTTCCATGCGGTCAATCTGGCGTTTCGCTATCCGCAAGCGTTCCACAAGGTGACGGCGCTGAGCAGCCGGTACGATCCGACCCTGGAGGTCGAGCATTTCCACAATCTGTTCGACGGGCATTATGACGAACACGTTTACTACCACTCGCCCAGCCATTTTGTGCCTAATCTGAACGATGCGCGGGTCCAGGATCAGTTTCGGCGGCTGGACATCGTGCTGGCCGTCGGCGATCAGGACCCGTTTCTGGACAATAACCGGCAACTCAGCGCGGCGTTGTGGGGCAAGGGGGTTTGGCACGCCCTGCACGTCTGGCAGGGCCGGGCGCACAGTCCGAAACACTGGCGCAAGATGGTCGAGCTGTACGTGTGAAGTGGCTTTCCTGTCGGTGTAATGACCCAAAAGGGTTCACATGCTGAGCAAAGCACCCTGGCGCATTTCGATCCATTTTTCGCGCATGAACCGATACTTCGTGGGGATATCGCGCATGGAGAGCATGGCGATCAATTGCTCTCCATCCACGACCGGTAAATGGCGAAAACCATGGGCGTGCATCAAATCCAGGGCATCGCAGGGAGTCTGGTCGGACCCAATGGTTTTGGGTTGCTCCGTCATGACCTGCCTCACCGGGGTCAGCTCCGGATCGAGCCGGGATGCCACGACGCGGCTGACCAGATCGCGCTCGGTAAAAATACCGATCAATTCAGTTCCCTGCGTGACTGCTAAAGCCCCGATACGATGC
>JAGTSD010000405.1 GCA_018262135.1 Pseudomonadota bacterium
CGGGTGAAATGGTAGGGGCACAGCGGCGCCGTGCCCCTACAGGGGTCCGACCTGGCAGGGTGTTCTATGGAAATCACCCACGGGCGGTTCAAGCGTCGGACCGGCTCAGCAGCCTTTCCAGATCGGTTGGCGCTTGGCGATGAAGGCGTCAATGCCTTCGCGGGCATCCTCGCTGTTCATGTTGCAGGCCATGACTTCGCTGGCGCAGGCGTAGGCTTCCTCCAGACCCATGCCCAACTGCCGGTAGAACAGCTCCTTGCCCATGGTAATCGCCAGCGGTGACTTGTGACAGATCGAATCGGCCAGACGCCAGACGGCGTCGTCGAGTTGCTCCAGCGGCGCGATGCGGTTGATCAACCCCTGGCGCAGGGCGGTCGGCGCATCAATGAACTCGCCGGTCAGCAACAGTTCCAGCGCCTGTTTGCGGTTGAGATTGCGGCTCAGCGCCACGCCGGGGGTGGCGCAGAACAGGCCGACGTTGATGCCGGAGGTGGCAAAGCGGGCGTTGTCGGCGGCGACCGCCAGATCGCAGGCCGCGACCAGTTGGCAACCGGCGGCGGTGGCGATGCCCTGAACCCGGGCGATCACTGGCTGGGGCAGGCGGTTGATGGTCAGCATCACCCGGCCGCACTGGGCGAACAGCGCCTGATGAAAGGCCGGATCGGTCTGGGCGCGCATTTCCTTGAGATCGTGGCCGGCGCAGAACGCCGGACCGGCCCCGGCGATGACCACAACCCGAATCGTCGGGTCAGCCGCAACGGCGTCCAGCGCCGCCTGCAACGCCCCCAGCATGGCTTGCGACAGCGCGTTGTACTGCCTGGGCCGGTTGAGCGTCAGCGTGGCGACGCCCGCTTCATCCTGGCGCAGCACGAGAGCGTCTTCGGCATGAACGGTTGCGGTCATGGTCATTTTCCTCGAAGATGAACGGCGGTTTTTGGGAAATAAAGCAATGATCGGGTTGCGCCGCGCGGGCGACAGGGTCTCACCCTCATTTTAGCCTAGCGGTCGCCATCACGGGACTCCACGGACATTACCGCCGCTCTTTCCCTGGTCAAGGCCATTCGTCCATGAATCCATCTCCTCCCTCGATGGTCTATATGGTGGACGCCGAGCCAGCGCTCCGCGACAAGCTCCAGCGCCTGCTGGAATCGGTGGGCTTGCGGACCCTGGCCTGCGCCGATGCTGATGCGTTTCTGGCGGCCTATCGGCCGGACTGGCCGGGCTGTCTGTTGTTGGGCGCGTCGCAGCCGGAACGTGGCGATCTCGGGGTTCAGCAACGCCTGCGTGAGCAGGACATTGACGTGCCGATGATCGTGATCGCGGGCCATGCCGATGTTGCCATGGCGGTAAATGCCCTGCGGCAGGGCGCGCTGGATTTTATCGAAACGCCGTTCAACGATCAGATCCTGCTGGATAGCGTTCACCACGCGCTGACCGTAGATGTGGGGCGGCGGCGGGCCCGGGCGCAACACCTGGATTTGCTCCGCCGGTTCGATACCCTGACCGCGCGCGAGCAGGACGTGTTGCGATGGGTTGTGGAAGGGCTGTCCAACCGGGAAATCGCCGAAATACTGAATCTGAGCCGCAAAACCGTGGAAATCCATCGCGCCCAGGTCATGCGGAAAATGGAGGCCGACACCCTGTCGCAACTGATCCGGATGGCGGTGGCTATCGGCATTCTCAAGCTCTACGAACCAGATGCCTGACAGAGGCTTTATCCCGCAACAATGTGCCTGATTCTAGTCGCCTATCGTGCCCATCCCGATTATGAACTGCTGGTCGCGGCCAATCGGGACGAGTTTCACGACCGCCCCACTGCGCCGCTGGCGTTCTGGGAGGACAGCCCCCACGTGCTCGCGGGCCGCGATCTCAAGGAAGGTGGAACCTGGATGGGCATCACTCGCGCGGGTTGTTTCGCCGCCCTCACCAACTACCGCGATCCGCGCAGCGTGCAGCCGAACGCGCCCTCGCGCGGCCATCTGGTCAGCGACTATTTGCAGGGCGACGAGCCGGCCCTGGGCTATCTCGACCGGCTGACGCCGCGCGCTGCCGCCTATAACGGTTTCAATCTGCTGCTGGGCGATGAAACCGGCCTGTACTATTACTCCAATCGCGCCGCCGGGGTGCAGGCATTGCCGCCAGGATTGTACGGTCTGAGCAATCATCTGCTGGATACGCCCTGGCCCAAGCTGGAGCGAGGCCGATCCGCCTTGCAGCAGGCGCTGGATCACGGGTCCGAACCGACGCCGGACGCGCTGTTGCGCCTGCTCGCGGACCGCACGCCCGCGCCCGACGCCGAACTGCCCGACACGGGAGTGCCGCTGGAATGGGAGCGCTGGCTGTCACCGATTTTTATCGCCGCGCCGGGCTACGGCACCCGATCTTCCACTGCACTCGTGGCGGACAGCGGTGGCTGCGCCCACATGGTGGAGATGACCTGGGCCGACGCCAGCCGGCGCGAGTTTCGGTTCGACTGGCCACCGCCCAGGTACTCGCGCCGGGATGCTTGTCGGGCAGAAGCCTCATCGGCTATCCTTGCCGCACCGCACACTAATAAACCCGGCCACGGGTAGCCTGGTTTTCTTGCAAGTCCCGCCTGGTTTAGCCCCGGTAGCTCAGTTGGATAGAGCGCACCCCTCCTAAGGGTGAGGTCACAGGTTCAATTCCTGTCCGGGGCGCTTCCCGTATGCCACACATTTTAT
>JAGTSD010000078.1 GCA_018262135.1 Pseudomonadota bacterium
CAGGGTCATGCCGGCGCCCAGTTCAGCCTCGGCGCCATGGTGGCTGCCGGCCGTGGGGTGGCCGCCAGCGAACGAGACGCAGTCAACTGGTATCGCAAGGCGGCGGAACAGGGGCATGCCGAAGCACAGTACAACCTGGCCGTGCGCTTGCTAAGCGGACGGGGTACCCCCGCCAGCGCCGAAGAGGCAGCGCGCTGGTTTCGCAAGTCCGCCGACCAGGGGTTGGCGCTGGCGCAGTTGAACTTGGGGCGGCTGTACGCTGAGGGGCAGGGCGTCGCCCATAGCGACACGGAGGCACTCAAGTGGTATCGCCTGGCCGTCGTGCAGGGCGACCCCTTGGCGCAGTATTATCTGGGGCGGATGTTCGCCGACGGACACGGCGTGGCGCGAGACGAACGCGAGGCCCTGCAATGGTTTCGCCGCGCGGCCGAACAGAATCTGCCGTTGGCGCAACTGGAGTTGGCCAAAGGCTATCTGAACGGTCGCGGGGTAGTGGCGGACGAGGTCAAGGCGATGCAACTGCTGGAGCGAGCGGCGGCGGGCGGCCATCCCGAGGCGCAGTTTTTGCTAGCGGAACGTTCCTTCGCCGGTCGTGGTACGCCGCGTAACAACCAGGCCGGGCTGAACTGGTTGCGCAAGGCAGCGGAACAGGGTCACGTCGAAGCCTCCTACCGATTGGCGGAACTGTACGCCGCCGGCGAGAGCGTAGGGCGTGATGACGGCCTGGCGGCGGAATGGTTTCGCAAGGCGGCGGAGCAGGGCCATGCCGCCAGCCAGTTTCGGTTGGGGACGTTCTATGCCGGAGGGATTGGCATGACCCAGGATGACCGGCAAGCGCTGAAGTGGTTCCGCGAAGCCGCCCAACAGGGTGATGCGGCGGCGGAGTTCAATCTCGGGGTACTGTACGCCACCGGTCGAGGGACGCCGCGTGACGAGGCGCAGGCCGTGGTTTGGTATCGCAAGGCGGCGGAAAAAAATCTGCCTCTGGCGCAGTTGAATCTGGGCCTGATGTACGCGGAGGGGCGAGGCGGCTTGCCGCGCGACCCGGCGCAGGCTTTGACCTGGTATCGCAAGGCGGCCGAACACAATCTGCCGCTGGCCCGGTTGGTGCTGGGTCTGGCCCATGTGACCGGGCGTGGCGTAGCCCGGGATGACCGCCAGGGACTCCGTGAGTTCGAGCAGGCCGCCGATAGCGGTCTGGCGCTCGCCCAGTACGGACTGGGGATGCTGTACGGTACTGGCCAGGGGGTGAAACGGGATCTGATCAAGGCCTATCTGTGGTTGAACCTGGCGGTGTCCGGTGGCTACGTGGGCGCAACCCAGCCGCTGGACGCCATCGCCAGTCAGATGAACGAGGCTGATCTGACGCGCGCCCGGCAACTGGCGCGCGACTGGCAGGCGAGCGGTTCCCGGGCATCGAGGCCCAATTAGACGGAAAGATCGGCATGGGCGGCGCGGCGAGCCAAATCATGCAGCGGGGCAGTTATACTAATTCCTGGCAGATTTTGACTTTTAACAGGTACGCTTCGATGAAGTCGTAGTCGTAGGATGCGGTGAGCGTGCGAACCGCATCGGTCGCGATGGATGCGGTTCCTTCGTCACCGCATCCTACTCACTTATTCCAATAAAACCTGTTGGGAACTGGTATTAGCTGGCGGATTTCCGCAGGATGCCGGCATTCCCGCGCCGCCGCTCTTCCAACCAGAAGGTCAGCGCCAGCGCCCCGCCGCCGGCAATCAGCAGGCTCAGCAGCAGGCCCAGATGCTCGGCCAGATGGGCGAAGAACAGGGTGTAGATCTGAATGACCAGGAAGGTCGCACCATAGCCGGTCAGCATCCGCATCGCCCGGTGCGCGCCCAGCCCGACCAGTGCGACGTTCGATCCCGCCCACAGCCCGTTGAACAGCACCAGTTCAGCAACTCCAGCCTGATACCACCAATCGCTGGCCCGGTCGAAATTGCCGAACAGCGACAACAGCCACAGCGCCATTTCCGCGAAGAACAGCCCCCCGGACAACCAGACCTTGAAAAATCCCCGGTAGGATGCCAGCGGCCCGGCCTCGCTCTGCTGATGAATGACCGCGACGGCGATCATCGCTGTCGCCGCCATCAGAAACCGCAGCGGGTAATTCATCCCGAACCAGTAGGCACCCCAGCCGGAGGCATAGCCGGTGAAGCCGCCGAACCAGCCGAAGAACACCGCCGCGCTCAGAACCAGCAATAGCACGTTGCGCAGGGCGTAGCTCAGGCCGAGCAGCAGGAGCAGATCGATCAGCAGTAGAGCCGGCCAGTTGCCGGAGCCGGTGGCGTAGATTGCGCCGAGGGTGAAGGTTAGGCCGATCAGCAGCAGGCCGCCCAGCAGTTCCAGGCTCAGGCCGGTCCAGACCAGGGCAGGGCGGGTGCGTTTGAGCCATTGCCCCCCGCCGAAGCTGGCAAACATAGCGACGCCCAGGATCACCGCCAGCTTGGGCAGAGTGAATTCGAACAGGGTGCGGCCCAGAATCGTCAGGCCGGCCATGGCGCTGACCGCGCCGAAGATCAGGAACCACCGCCCCAGCGAGCGCCAGTCCCACCCCTCGGTGGGATAGCGTTCGCGCAACTGTTGGTAGGTCGCTGGCTCCAGCAAACCCTCGCGCAGCAGTTCGTCCAACTCCCGGCGGACGCGGCGAATGCGGGATTGTGGATTGATCATCGCTGCTCCGCATGAGTTTGACGTTCAAAAATGTAGCCGAAGGCCATTGCCAGCGCGCCGGCAACCAGGAAAAACACGCCAAGCGCAAGCCGGTCCCAGAAGTGCTCGAAAAAGCGGGTATACAGGTCAATCGCCAGAAACACGATGCCGAAACCAGTGAAGCGGGCATCGCGCAGCCGGGCGCCGGCGATGATCTGGGCGATGCCGGCGGCGGTGAAGGCCAGTATCCAGTCCAGTGGCCTCCCGAACAGGGTCAGGAACCACAGCGACAGATTCAGGTACAGCAGCCCGAAGATCAGGTACAGCCCCCCGAACCCGGCGCAACGCCGCAAGGGTCCGGTTTCCAGCCGCCGTTCGTGCCAGAGACCGAACAGGATCGCCACCAGTGCCGTTAACGCCATCAGCTTTGGGTCCTGGATGTTGGCGAAATAGGCGCCCCTTCCGCCGTAGGCGTGCCATGCGCCCAGGCCGTGGAAGAAGAGCAGCAGCGCCAGCAGCAGGGGCCAGCGCAGGCGATAGCGGTAGGCGGTCAGCGCGCCGAGGATGCCGGTCAGCAGCATGATCGTGGGAATGATCCGGCCCATGGCGTCGTCACCATTAAGGGCGATGTGCAGCAGCACGAAAGTTCCAAACGCTGCCGCCAGGCTGGCGGTGATCATCGCTGAACCGGTGAAGGGGTGGCGCTGGCGAGGGTCGGTGGCCCATTGCACTCCGAACCACCACAGTCCTACCCCGACTCCGCCGAGCAGCAACGCGGCCAGCAAGGCGGATTCCGCCATCATGGCGATGAAAACCAGCACCGCCAGACCAAGCTGGAAGATGGCGAACAGGCCGAGCCATTTGAGCAGCGCCGCCAGAAATCGGCCGTGCGTTGCATAGCGGGCGAGCAGGAGGTCCAGCAGTGGCCGATTGATCAAGCCCTGCTGATGCCAGTCGGTGACCTCGCGGGTCAACAGTTCGCGGGTGGTGGGGAGCATGGTTCGGATTCCAGTTTTTCCCGGTGTTATCGGGTTCTCATGAGGGCGCCAAAACTCATCAGCACGAGCGCCACAGCCCTGGTGGGTGCGCACAGTGGGCCCAGCGTCAGCTGCTACACGAAGGTAAGCAGGAAGGCGGCGAGGAAGCCGGCAATGGTGGCCAGCCCAACCGCCGGCCCACCATCCTCGTAGGCCTCGGGCATCATCACCGACGACACCATCGCCAGGATGCCGCCGCCGGCGATGGCACCGACCAGGGTGAGCAACGTCGGTGGCGCGTCGGCGAGAAATACATTGCCTAGCCCCGCCGCCAGCGCGCCGGCCAGCACCAGTAGTCCCCACAGGGTGAAAATGCGTTTCGTGCTGAAACCGGCCTGCTTCATGCTCACCGCGCTGCCGATAGCTTCCGGCAGGTTGGACAGGAACACCGCCGCCAGAAAGGTGAACCGGAACGCTTCGAGCGAGACGAAACTGGAGCCGATGACCACCGACTCCGGAATCCCGTCGAGCAGTGCGCCGAGAAACAACGCCAGCGGCGCGCCGGTTGCCGCCTGTTTTGCCATCAGCGCGGTTTCTTCCTGGCGACTGAGGCGCTGAATGTTGGCCAGCGCCAGCCTTTGCCAGTCCGCCGTGTCAGCCTGTTCGCGCAGGGCGGCGACGTTTTGCAGAATCCGCCGCGAGTTCAGGGCCTCAACCGCCTGCCGCAAACGGGGCGAGCAGTCGAGCAGTTCGTCGAAATGTTCCCTGGCGATTTTGAGCAGTTCGACCTCGGTAAGGGCGGTCACGGTGGCGGTTCGCGGTTCGCCAGTCAGCAGGGCCATTTCGCCGAACGACTGGCCCTCGGCCAGCCGGGCGAGCAGGGCGGGTTCGGCATCGTCGGTTTGGTGGTTGGCGGATATGGCGACCTGGCCGGCGACGATCAAATATAGAGCATCGCCAGCCTCGCCCTGGCGGAAGATGGAGTCGCCGGCGGCGAAATGTACTGGCTGAACGCACAGCAGCACATCTTCCATTTCCTCGGGCGGCAATGATCGCAACAGTTCCACCTGCGCCAGGCGGGCCAGCAGGGCCGCCGACTGCTCCCGCTTCTGGCGCAACAGGTAGAGTTTGGTGAGCGCGGGGTGGCGCAGGGCGGCGCCATACCGTTCCAGTCGGCGGTCGCCCAGGTAGTACAGCACCCCGCCCAGCACGAAGCCCGACGCCACCCACGCCCAACTGGCGAGGCCGCTCAGGCGATCTTCCGTCATCAAGCGCTCCGCACCCTCGAACGCCAGTTCCAGCGCCAGCGCCTGGATCAGGGCCCCAGTGCCGAACGCCATGACGATGGCGTTGGTTCGTTGCGACGGCTTGCCGTACAGGCCGATGATGACCCCGACCAGCAGCGACAGCATGGCCAACGTGGCCAGCAGTACGGCGCCAAGAGTTCGGTAGGGGTCGAGCGGCATGAATAGGAAAACTAACCCGGTACGGGCTCGGCCAGCGGGATGACGTAGAACAGGATGGCGAAGAAATGGAGAACGCTGCCGGCCAAAACGAAGACATGCCAGATCGCGTGGTGATAGGGCAGGCGCTTCCAGACATAGAAAACGACGCCGAGCGTGTAGGCCAGACCGCCCAGCAGCAGCAGCCACAGGCCACCCGGCGCGACGCTGTTCAGCATGGGCTGGGCGGCGGCCACCACCGCCCAGCCCATGCCGATATACAGCGCCACCGAGACCACGGTCGAGCGCCGCCCGCGCACGATGCGCAGCACGATCCCGACCAGCGCCAGCCCCCAGATGATGCCGAACAGCGACCAGCCCCACGGACCGCGCAGGTTCACCAGCAGGAACGGGGTGTAGGTGCCGGCGATCAGGATGAAAATCGCCGAATGATCGAGCGTCCGCAGCACCGCCTTGACGCGCGGCAGGGGGATGCTGTGGTACAGGGTCGAAGTGGTGTAGAGCAGGATCAGCGCCGCGCCGAAGATGCTGCATCCGACGATATGCCAGGCGTCGCCGTGCAAGCTGGCGAAAGCGGTCAGTACGCCCAGGCCGGCGATGCCCAATACGACGCCAACGCCATGAATGACGCTGTTGGCAATTTCCTCGCCCAACGTGTAGCGTGGTGGGTGATGTTCGGTGGTCATGGGCGGGTTCCTCCACGGCAGCGGCCATAGTATAACGGCGCGCGCCCGGCGAACGTGCGCTGTTCGTGGATTTGACCGACAGGCCCGGCGGATTTCACCCATAGGCCGTCGCATTCTTCCGCCGGTGGGTCGCGGTCGCCGCCGGTTCGATTCCCGCCTCCTCCCGCTTGGCGGCCACCTCGGCGGCTACCCGGCGATAGAACTCGCCCGAGCTCGGGGTTTCGTCCCACAACTCGTACTGGCGGACCACGGCGGCGACGTCGCCGGGCGTCAGGCGGTCGAGTTGCAGCACGCGGTCTTTCCAGGCCAGCGCCTGGGCGATGTCGCCACCCAGGCGGGCGAATTCCTGCGCGAACATGCCCCAGCGCTGGCCGGGCTTGAGCCAGTCGAAGCGGATCTTCCACGGGAAGCGGCGCAGGCTGGCGGCGTCCAGGCTCTCCATCAGGTTGGTGGTGGCGATGAAGATCCCGTCGAACGCCTCCATCTGGGTCAGCAGTTCGTTGACCTGGGTCACTTCCCAGGAGTGGCGCGCGCCGCGTCGGTCGCGCAGGAAGGAATCGGCCTCGTCCAGCACCAGCACCGCGTCGCGCTGGCGGGCGTCGTCGAACATGGCGGCAAGGCGCTGTTCGGTCTGGCCGAGGTACATGTCCAGCAGATCGGAGGCGCGCTTGACCAGGAGCGGCTTTTCCAACCGGTCGGCGATATGGCGAGCCAGTTCCGACTTGCCGGCGCCGGAGGGACCGTGGAAGCAGAACACGCCGTGCGGGCGGCGTTGCAGCGCCGCGATCAGCTTGGGAATATCCTGATCGACGTTCAGAAAACGCAGATCGTAGCCGGTCGGCACGAGATTGCGGGCCGGCGCGCGCTTCTGCCGGAGCAGCGTGGCCGAACGGTCGAGCGCCTGCCGCACCAGCGCCCGGTTCGCTTCCAGATCGCCGTGGCCGGCGTGGCGGGCCAGCTTGGCGGCCCGTTCCAGTTGCGCTGGGGTCAGATGTTCGTGGGCGGCGATCCGCGCCAGCCAGTCGTCCTCCCCGGCCCAGTCCCCCAGGTGGTGGCGGGCGATCTCGATCCGCACCGATTGAGGCGGCACGTTGAACCGGATGGCGTAATCGAACCGGCGCAGGTAGGCCCGGTTCATCGACTCGGCGTCGTTGGTGAGCCACAGGGCGGGCACCGGGTTGTTTTCCAGGGTGCGGTTGATCCACGCCTTGCCAGCGGTGGCGTTGTCGCCCTCCTCACCGAACAGCCGGGCGAAGGGGTTGCGCTCGAACACGTCCTCCACCTCGTCGAACAGCAGCAGGGCGTTGTCGCGCCGGGCCAGCAGCCGCTGCCCCAGGTTGAAGGCGCGCAGCCGCCGCTCGCCCCGGATGGGATTGCCGTCCTCGTCGGCGTAATCCACCTCGTACAGGTCCGCGCCCACCGCCGCGGCCAGCACGGCAGCATATTCGGTCTTGCCGACGCCCGGCGGGCCGTACAGCAGCAGATTGGTGCCGGGAATCCGGCGGTCGAGCGCCGCCCGCAGCAGGCCGACCGTCGCCGCCGTGTCCTGGCTCAGGTGGGGAAAATTGGTTAGGGTCAGGGTGCGCCGGGGGGAACGCTTGAGAAAGCGGGCCATCAACGCCTCGGCGTCGGCATGCGGCGTGAACAGGATGTTCGGCAAATCCTTCCACACGTC
>JAGTSD010000406.1 GCA_018262135.1 Pseudomonadota bacterium
TGATCCCTTATTTTCTGATCAACCTGTGGATGGGCATGACTCGGATTCCAGCGCGGACGTTCTACTGGATCAGTCAACTCGGCATGTTGCCGCTGACCATCATTTACGTGAACGCCGGCACCCAGCTCGCCCAACTGGATACAGTGCAAGATATTCTGTCTCCCGCCCTGCTGAGTTCCCTTCTGCTGGTAGTTCTTTTTCCATGGCTGACGCGCGGGCTGGTCAAGGTAGCGCAGGTTTGGTTTCAGCGCGGCGGTAGCCAACCAAGGCATCCCGATCTCACCCCCCCGTCAGCCACGCCTGGCTGTCACGGAATTTGTCCTCCAGAAACCGCCCGTGGATCAGCAACTGCTGGCTGTCCTGATGATGCAGGTCAGCGGCGATCTCGCGCATCTTGCCGTCGAGCAAGTCCAGTTGCTCCAACAACAGTTGATGCGCGGTCTTGCCCTCCCGTAGCAGGTGCAAGCGAGCAAAGGCCGAAGGCAGGGCCAGATAGTTCTGCAAGGCAGTGGGCAGGTAGTCGAGCACCGTTTGCCGGATGACATGGGTGTTGTGGCTGCCACCGTCGACTTCTCCCAGACGCGGCAACACCTCCAGGATCGTGGCGGCGATCCGCTCGGTTTTGGCCAGAATATCCGCCGGGACCCGGCGCCGAATCGAGGCGACCAGCGCATCCAGGCTGGCGCGCAACGCCTCGGTATCCAGCTCGTGGCTCAGGCGCAGTTCCTGCTCGACCGGGCGTGGGGTTACCAGCCAGCCGCCGGCGTACAATCCCACCACGATCAACAGCCAGTAATCGCGAATGATCCCGGCAAAATACAGTCCCAGCCCCATCAGCCCCAGCAAACAGCCCACGATGTTGGGAGCGCCATACAGGAACAACAGCAGGCGCCGCTTCGATCCTATGGGCTTCATTGATAGCCCCGGATCGCCTTGAACACCTGGCTCAGCAATTGGCCGCGGCCATCGAACGCCCGGCCGCCGGTCGCTTCCGCCAACCGCTTCATGCCGGCGTCATCGGCGTCGGCAAACAGCACCGGAAACACCCGGATGCGCTGCGCCGCTTCCGGCAAACTCCGGCGCCATTGCAAAAACCCGGTTTCCGGCAGCCCTTCATTGCTCCTGCCGTCGCTCATCAGCACGATGGAATAATAGCGGTTCGGTTCGGCCGCCTGCGCTTGCCCGGCGATCTGGTAAGCGCGCTGCAACGCCGAAAAAAGGGCGGTTCCCCCATCGGCTCGCAATCCCGTTACCGCCTGGCGGATGGCGCGCATATCGCCGCCCTCGGCGGCGGTATCGCCGACCTGGAAATTCCGGGCCGGCTGCACTTCGCTGCTGAAGGGCAGCAAGGTGATCCGTTCGCGGCCACGGAACCGGGTAAAGCGGCCACTCAAACTCTGGTCGGCGCCGGCCAAATTGAGCAACGCGGTTTTCAGTTGCTGGATGCCCTCGCCTTGCATCGAGCCGCTGACATCCAGCACGAACAGGGCATGGCCAGGCCGCCGCTGTTCGTCCAGATAGGCAAACAGCAACCGGTCGATCACCTCCAGACTGTTGGGAAAGGGCAGCTCCACCAGCAGGCGATTGGGGAATCGCTGGTCGGGACTGACTGCGGCGACCGCCGGCCGGCGCAGCGTCCGCTCCATGATCCGCTGCTGGACCTTCGGGTCGCGCAGAGCCTCCACCACTTTCTGATACGCCGGGCGCTGGGCCGGATTCAGCAGCATCAGCGGATAGTCGGCGGTGACAATGCCTTCCCTGGGATAAATCAGCGCCAGTTTTTCCCGCAACTGCCCGCCGGCGTTCAACCCCAGCAGCACGGATTCGTAGTTGATCATGCCATCCAGCCGGTCCTGTTCCCGAACGTAGCGCTCGGCCAGCCAGCCGGAACTGCCGGCGGTCAGCGCCTGTCCGGCGAAGAACGCCTTGAGCGCGGCGGTATCAATCGCTTCCGGCCGCAAGGCCTCGCCGCTGCCCGACAATGCGGAGGCTAAACCGATCAGGGCGGTGAAGCCGGTATTCGAGGAGGCCGGATCGGTCATCGCATAACGCAGTTCGCCGCTGGTGGCCTTGGCGGCGATGTCGCGCCAGGTCAGGCTGGGATTATCAATCCAGCCCCAGCCGCGCGCCCGGCTTTCCCGCACGCCCAGCACCACCGGCGACAGCATGATCTTTTCCTGCGCCGCGATCCGCGAACCGGCCAGCAGGCTGAGATATTTGCCGTGGGAAAACCAGGCCAGATCGACTTTTTCGCCACCCGCCAGCCGCTCGGCGCCGTCCAGCGAGCCGGCGTATTCCATCTGCAGCCGAACGCCGGTCGCCGATTCCAGATCGCGCAGCACCGGCTCGAGGTCGCGCAGTTCGGAACCGGCCAGCACCTTGAGGGTGGTTTCCGGCTCGCGGCCACAGCCGGCCATCAGCGCCAGCCATAAACCCAGCCCCAGGCCCAGCACGCCGAGGATGAATTTCCGCCCCATGGCCCAATGGCCTCCTTCCCGCAACCGAGAGCGAGCAGGCCCGCTCATAACACCAGCTCCGCCGAGGTCGCCGGAGGCGCGATGGTCGTTTCCGCCTCCCGCGCCCGGGCCACGTAGGCCTTCGCCTTCTCCACCTCGCCGGACAGGGCGTCCACGGTCTGGCGCATATTATCCAGCGCCTTGACCTTGTAGTCGGACATCATATCCATG